>NZ_JBEOPL010000016.1:0-139702 GCF_040310065.1 Shewanella sp. TB7-MNA-CIBAN-0143 | reverse complement strand
CGAGTGGCCAAAGGGATCAGACTGTAAATCTGACGGCTCAGCCTTCGAAGGTTCGAATCCTTCTCCCTCCACCATTTTACATTTTGCGATTGTTAATTGTATTTTAATCCAGATAACAATAAAAACACCATCAGTTCAAGTGCTAGAATCATTCCTCCTGTCATTTTTTGTCTCGTTAATACTTTCTGTTTTACCCTATCTCAGTGTTACAATTTATTGATATTCCTTACCTAATTATTTTCTGTATTACCTCCTGCTGTCATCTGTTGATTCTCCGGTACTGTCTTTCGTCTGCTATTTTTAATTAAATATGTTTGCTTATGTCGATAAACACTACTCTTAACTTTATATTTTAGTTATTATTTATTCCTTTTTGGAATAACGAGTATCATTGCATGTCATCTACTTGGGTCAATCAGGCCATCGCAAAAATAGAAGCCGATTTTCAACGGTCTGCAGACACCCATCTAATAAAATTAGATCTTCCACAACTTGTTGGAATAGATATTTATTTAAAAGATGAAAGTACTCATCCAACAGGTAGCTTGAAACATCGCTTAGCTCGATCACTGTTTTTATATGCGTTATGTAATGGCTGGATAAAAAAAGACACGCCCATTATTGAATCTTCATCTGGCAGTACCGCTGTTTCTGAAGCCTATTTTGCAAGATTACTTGGATTACCGTTTATCGCTGTCATGCCAAAAACGACCGCAAAAAAGAAGATTCAACAAATAGAGTTTTACGGTGCACGATGTCACTTTGTCGATAATGGCAGTCAAATGTATGCTGAATCAGAAAGATTAGCCTCTGAGTTGCAAGGCCATTATATGGACCAATTCACTTATGCTGAACGCGCCACCGATTGGCGGGGTAATAACAATATTGCTGATTCAATCTTTAACCAAATGGAAAAAGAGCCTCATCCTATTCCAAGTTGGATTGTCATGAGTCCAGGTACCGGTGGCACTAGTGCAACTATTGGTCGCTATATTCGTTATCAACAGCAACAGACGCAACTGTGCGTAGTCGATCCGGAAAACTCGGTATTCTACGATTACTTTCACAGTGGTGATGCGAGCATTATTAGCGATAAGAGCAGTAAAATAGAAGGAATTGGCCGGCCACGTGTTGAACCGTCATTTATTGCTGGTGTTGTTGACTGCATGATTAAGATCCCTGATGCCGCCTCTATCGCAACGATTCAGTGGTTAGAACAACTCATAGGGCGTAAAACGGGTGCATCAACTGGCACCAACTTATATGGGGCGTTGTTGCTGGCAACACAAATGCGTAATGAAGGTCAAACAGGCTCCATTGTGACCTTAATTTGTGATGCGGGTGAGCGCTATCTCGATACCTATTACAACCCGCAATGGATAGAAGACAATATAGGCTGTTTCGAACACTACCGAGAAAAACTCATCGCGTTTAATCAATCTGGTTTACTTGGTTAACCTGTTGAAATTAAAAAGCCGTTGAATATAGATTCAACGGCTTTTTTGCTTAAATACTGTGTGTGGTCATCATTAGCTCTAAAAAACACATTTAATCAATATTCAGATATTTATGTGTTTGAATCGATAAACGCCAGTTACGGCTAATACACATCTTCATGGCAAGTTCTGTTGCGCGCGCCTTTTGGCTAATAGGTTGTAAGCAAATGGTTTTATCAGTGACATCAATATTCAGCAATAATTCATCTAACTCTTCAATATGGTGTTCAGTGGCGATCGGATGCTTAATTTCATTAGCACGATTTAATGCTTGTTCGAGTACCTTGTAGCCACCTTTCATATTGATTTTAGGTGATACAGTCACCCAAACATCTGTATGACATTTCACCTCAAAAGTACCACTGGTTTCTATTTGTACCTGATAACCAGCCTCAATAAAAATCGTGGTTAATTCTGTTAAATCGTACAAACACGGCTCACCACCGGTTAGCACAATGTGCTTAGCAGTAAAGCCTTTATCTTGGAATGCTTGCACTAATGTGTGACCAGTATGATCAGCCCATCTGCCGATAGTGCCATCAACTTGAATCACTTGCTCGGCGGTCACTTTATTTTCGGGTAACACATCCCACGTTTGCTTAGTATCACACCATGCACAACCTACAGGACAACCCTGCAAGCGAACGAACAGTGCAGGAACACCAGTATATGTGCCCTCACCTTGTATTGTTTCAAATACTTCGTTAACGGGATATTTCATTGTTTACCTTACTTCTGCTGACAAGTATTGGCTACCTGGCTTATAACGGGGCGGCATTTATAGAGTATTTTAGCGTTAGCTGCAAGTATTTACACCTACAGCTTTGCAGTTGGGTCTGGCTTAGGTAACATATCAGTTCTATTTACCTGAACCACTAGGCGTTGATCACACCGATCTTACGAGTCAGTTCAGTACGTTAAGAGTATATCCATGTCAGATGCAAAGCAAAACACCCCAACTAAAGCCCTTGTTGTTTTCAGTGGCGGTCAAGATTCAACTACTTGCCTTATCCAGGCTTTATCTCAATATGATGAAGTGCATGGGATCACATTTGATTATGGTCAACGCCATCGTCAAGAAATCGAAGTGGCAAAATCTTTAGCAACAGAGTTGAAACTAACTAGCCATAAAGTCATGGACACCACCTTATTAAACGAGTTAGCCATTTCAGCATTAACACGTGATGCTATACCGGTATCACATGAGTTGATGAATAATGGCTTGCCGAATACTTTTGTGCCTGGACGTAATATTTTATTTTTAACCTTAGCAGGCATCTACGCTTATCAATTAGGTTGCGATGCTATTATTACAGGCGTGTGTGAGACCGACTTTTCTGGCTATCCAGATTGTCGTAATGAATTTGTTCAATCAATGCAAAACTCATTAGCGCTAGGAATGGATAAACCCCTCAAGATAATTACTCCATTAATGTGGCTTAATAAAGCTGAAACCTGGGCGCTGGCTGATAAATATCAGCAATTAGCTTTAGTGCAACATCAAACGTTAACTTGCTATAACGGCATTATTGGTAAAGGTTGTGGTGATTGCCCCGCTTGTGTATTACGTCAACGTGGCCTAGATGATTACTTGCAAAATAGTCAATCAGTGATGGACTCATTAAACAGTAAGCTATAATAGTATCGATAACATGCTGTCACTAACCGTAACGAATTAATGCAACTCGGCGGCGCGCTATTTTGATGACGACACCTACAGGCACACAGGTTAACGCCATGCGTTAATTTTGCGCTACAGTTAAGTTTAGTGTCTTTAGATAAATTAAATTGGCTTGTTTTGACGGTGCGAAAAGAGGATATTTTGCTAAATCATAAATCAAACACTGTTGGACTTTATCACTTTGTCGTTGCCATCAGCCTTATTTGTATTGGGCTTTTTGCGGCAGATATACCAACGCCTGCATTTTTGCCCATTGATCAGTATTTAAGTTATCAATATGACGCCATTACTGATGGACAAATATGGCGATTAATCACCGGTAACCTGTTACATACTAATTTATGGCATTTACTGATGAATTTGGCAGGATTATGGGTAATTGTGTTTTTACATGAAGTCCATTACAAGCGTCATCCAGGCAAATTTACATTGCTGTTTATCAGTTTGTGTATCTTGGAAGGTATTGGTTTATATTTGTTTTACCCTAGTTTAAAAGCCTATGTTGGGTTAAGTGGTTTGTTGCATGGATTATTTGCTTTTGGTGCGGTAATGGATATCCACAAGGGTTACCGTTCAGGTTATTTACTGCTGCTTGGTGTGATCATTAAGGTTGGATACGAGCAGATATTTGGCGCGACAAACAGTATCACCCAGTTAATTAATGCCAGAGTTGCCACTGAATCACATCTGGTGGGTCTCATTTGTGGCATCTTGTGTGCGTTATGCTGGTCAACGATTGCCCACCGCTTTAAATACCACAATTTACCTTAACGCTACACGCAAACGGTGTTTATTTTAACGCTGATTGCACATACTGATTGTACATACTGGACAAACAGTATGTGGAATTAATTTATTATAGGCTCTGCTGACTCAGACTCAATCTCTGGCCCATCCATTTCCTTAGACATCCCTGATTCAGGAACTTTTTCTGATTCAGATTCAATATCTTGGATTGCTGTATTTGATTGAGCTCGTTCAACTAACTTATCGTATTCAGCTTGAGTAATAAGATAACTTTTTAACGGAGGTAATGGTTTTGTTGTCTGTTCATCAGTCACCGGGACTTCTGTCATACCACTGATATCAACTCGACCAAATATCAACGCGATAGTGATAACGAACACATGTATTAAAATCACGACCAATGTGGTGTAACGACTGTTACTCACTGAAGCCACAAAACGTTGCCAAGCATTGCCACTAATGATTGGTTGATTGGGCTGCAATAAAAGTTCACTATTATCTGATACGGATCCCATCGCGCCAGTTAACTGCAACTGAATTTCATCAGCGACTTGTTGTTGATGATGTTGTAATTGTTTTTCATCTACCACTTCATCTTCTGTCTCAACAAAAGGTGTCACGCCTTTATCAAATTCAATACTCGCACTATCAATACTCGCACTATCAATACTCGCACTATCAACTTGCTGTGATAGTTTGTTATCCCAACGTGGATCAGCGCTATTGGTTATCGCAGATTGAAGCGAACTGGACTGTGGTTTTTTTTCAGACATAAAGACTAATTCACCAAGAATGATGGGCTAAGTATAACGTCAACAACGTCATTGAGTAGCACCTTATTTGTGCTGTTAATGTTTGAATTGGATTAATAAACGTTTACCCAATCAAACGTTAAAATAAAATTATCAGTAACCCAAATATGGACAATATTTTCAGCTTACACGTGTTCACCTAAATATAGCTATTTGGTTTTGAGGCTGATAGACTAACCTTGCTCAACATCCAATCAGCGTGATTTACAGGATATTATGAATTCATTATCAAACACTTTGGCATCTCAGCAAACCGTTGCGGTATCGAGCGGATCAGATTACTGCCAAGCAGAAGAAAAAGCTAATGCCCTTTCACATGCATTAGGCGTTATTGCTGGCATCATCGGCTTAATGTTAATGCTGATAAAAGCCCCCGATCATTTAACCTTAGTGCAAATTACTGGTGTGGCAATTTATGGCATTAGCATAATCGCATTGTTTCTTGCCTCTACATTATATCACTCAAGTAAAAGTGCACTGTGGCGTAAACGCTATAAAATGGCAGATCACTGTGCTATTTACACGTTAATTGCCGGCACCTACACGCCAATGATGCTAATCAGTTTACAAAGCACACAAGCCACGGTGGTACTTACTGCTATTTGGTCTTTAGCTTTGGGCGGGGTTATCTTTAAAACATTGTTTATCGGTCGCTTTAAAGCATTTAGCGTAGTGCTTTATTTAGTAATGGGTTGGTTATGCGTCACTGTAATGGGCGATTTAAAAACTCACATGAGCGATTTAGGCTTAAGCTTACTGCTTGCTGGCGGTTTATTTTATAGTCTAGGGGTGATTTTTTATGTTGGAAAACGCATTCCGTTTAATCATGCCATTTGGCATTTTTTTGTACTTGGTGGCGCATTCAGCCATTTTTTATGTATTTATCTCACCGTTTTATAACTGTTAAACGTAAAATCATATCTCATAAAATTACGGTTGTACTATGGCCGCAATTTTTCTATTATCTGTTGCTAATACACCACTAAACTCTGCTTGAAGACGTTATATGGGAGCACATGACTACACTGACGCCAATGGAGCGAATATGGTTTATTGTAAATATTATCCCTCAAGGCACTGTGCTACCTTATGGAATTGTTGCTGATTTAGCAGGGTTACCTGGTCGAGCACGTTATGTCTCTAGAGCATTGAAATTAGCGCCTGAAACACTTGGGCTCCCATGGCATAGGGTTATCAATAGTCAAGGTAAGATTTCCTTTGCAAAAAATACCGAACCTTTTCAAACACAGCAAGAATTACTAAGATTAGAAGGTATCACAGTGAACATAGGCAAGGTTTCGTTGTCTCAATATCAATGGAAACCCGATCTAGCCACCCTGGTAATGACATTACCATTTTAATCTTAGCTTATTCAGAATTCTAAACTTTAAGGTAATTATACATTGGTCAATAAATTAACTCGCTTATTCACTCTGATGTTGTCCACCTGTCCGATGTTTTTCGTACAGGCAACTGACATTCAACAACTCACTGCAGATACTGAGTCTACGGCTAAATTGGCTGTGTCAGAAACGGCTGTGATTACAGAAAAACTCGAGCAAATTAATGTCCCGGCTTCATTAGATGCAATCCAACAAGCTGCTATCTTATCGCCATTAACAGCCCACAGTGCTAAATATAATGTGTTTTATGGCAGCTTCGAACTAGGTGAAGCAAATTATCGTTTACCCGCAACAGACAGTGGTTTTTACAGCTATCATTTCGACAGCGATGTCAGTTTATTAATGCTGTCTGATCAACGTCATCTTACCAGCGAATTCACCCTTGAAAATGGTAAATTAGTCCCATTTCGATACATACAAGAACGCACTGGTACTGGCAGTGATTACACTGAACAGACTGCTTTTGCTAAAGCACAGAAATTTATTCATACCATTTATAAGCAAGAAGCATTAAAGCTACCATATGAAGAAAAGGTGTTTGATCCGTTAATGGTTCAATTACAATTCAGAATGGATCTAGCAGCCAACATACGACCATTAGATTATAAAATGGTTAAAGAAAAAGAAGTCGATGACTATCAATTTAGAGTCATAGGCAAAGAAAAAGTCACCATAAAAAGTGGTACTTACGATACCGTCAAAGTTGAAGTGGTGCGTGACAGTACCAAAAGACAAACATTTTTCTGGATGGCGCCTGATTTAGCTTACCTACCCGTTCGTTTAAGCCACTTTTCAAAAGGCAGCAAACAGCTCGATATTCAGCTAGCCAGCTACCAATTCGAAAAACCATTGCCTCCAATGACGCCCGTCGTCATCGACGGTCCTAAGCCTGAAGCTTCAACTACTGTGGATGAACTAGTCTCTGAAGCTGAAAATGACGCTGGCATTAGTGAGTCTGAATTAGATGAAATAAAACAGCTAGCTGTTGATTAACTCGCCTTTACGGAATAACTTCCACTCACCTGGTTGTAAAACAACCCAATTTTCATTATTGGTTAATGGTCTAGTCGCAATCACAGTCACCACGTCATTTGGCGTGGTTTCTTGGCTAAAATCGATAACTACATTGGTATCAATCAAGGTAGCTTGTCCAAATGGAGCACGGCGAGTGATGTGACATAGGTTGTTAGTGCAATAGGTCATTAAGTCTATGCCATTGCTCAACAACATATTAAAAACACCTAATTGTCTTATTTCATCTGCGAGCAGGCTTATATACTGAAACACTTCATTCATGTTTTCAGGTTCATACTCGCCAAACTTATTAACCACTGATTCCAATATCCAGCAAAAAGCCAGTTCACTGTCAGTATCGCCAACAGGCTGAAAACGTGACACTGAAAAAGTGGATTGATAATCGGTTAATTGGCCATTGTGCGCATAAGTCCAATAACGGCCCCATAGCTCACGACTAAATGGGTGAGTATTGACCAAGGACACACAACCTCGATTAGCTTGGCGAATATGACTTATCACGATTTCACTTTTAATCGGATATGACTTAATAAGTTCGGCAATATGTGACTTACTGCTAGGACAAGCATCTTTAAAAGTACGGTTACCTTTACCTTCATAGAAAGTAATTCCCCAGCCATCAACATGAGGACCAGTAACGCCACCGCGTTCAGCTAAGCCGGTAAAACTAAAAACAATATCCGTTGGCACATTGGCACTCATCGCCAGTAATTCACACATTAGCCTTGCCTTTTATGTTGCTATATTGAGCTAAACACTTTTGAAGAACGTATTGTAACTACTAAGCTAATTGAGTGGAACATTTCAGACACACAAATATTTAAACAATTGTTTGAAAAACACTTGTATTCGAGGCCCCATAAGGTTAACTTTTACGTGACACAGGTCTGACCACGTTCATTCTTGTGAATGAGATCAATAATAAATAAGCTATTTTGTCTACATAAATAGCTTTAAGGAGAAGTACATTGACCACCCTACTTTGGATCATCGCGATGATCTTTGTGCTCGGCGCCATGGCATACCTGCGGGTATCGTTATTATCTACAACAATTGCTGCGGCGATTGTGTTAGTTGTCGGTAGCACTTTGGACATTATTAGTGTAATTACATGGATTGTTTTCCTTGTCATTGCGCTGCCACTAAACATCAAATCATTCAGACAGAATTTTATCAGTCGTCCACTGATAAAAGTGTATCGCGGTATCATGCCAGAGATGTCTTCTACTGAAAAAGAAGCCATTGAAGCAGGTACAACGTGGTGGGAAGCAGATTTATTTGCGGGTAACCCTAACTGGAGCAAATTACACAACTATCCTAAAGCGCGTTTAACTGCTGATGAGCAAGCATTCATAGACGGACCGGTTGAAGAAGTATGTAAAATGCTCAATCAACACGAAGTGTCGCATGTGCTAGGTGACTTGCCACAAGATGTATGGCAATTCTTAAAAGATAACGGTTTCTTCGCGATGATCATTAAGAAGAAGTATGGCGGTTTAGAATATTCTGCTTATGCTCAATCTTGTGTATTACAAAAACTTGCTGGTGTGAGTAGCGAACTTGCCTCAACAGTGGGTGTTCCTAACTCGTTAGGCCCTGGTGAGTTATTACAGCACTATGGTACTAAAGAGCAGCAAGATCATTATCTACCCCGTTTAGCTCAAGGTTTAGAAGTGCCATGTTTTGCACTCACTAGCCCTGAAGCAGGCAGTGATGCTGGCTCAATCCCAGATTTCGGCGTGGTATGTAAAGGTGAATTCCAAGGCGAAGAAGTTCTTGGTATGAAGCTAACGTGGAACAAGCGCTACATTACTTTAGCACCTGTTGCTACTGTACTTGGTCTAGCGTTTAAACTACGCGACCCTGATCACTTATTAGGTGATAAAGAAGAACTAGGCATTACTTGTGCACTTATCCCTACTGACATTCCAGGTGTTGAAACCGGACGTCGTCATTTCCCATTGAACTGTATGTTCCAAAATGGTCCAACACGCGGTAACGAAGTGTTCGTACCACTAAGCTTCATTATTGGTGGCCCAGAAATGGCCGGCCAAGGTTGGAGAATGTTGGTTGAGTGTCTATCTGTAGGTCGTGGTATTACCTTACCGTCAAACTCAGCTGGTGGCGTGAAAACTGCCGCTATTGCTACGGGTGCTTATGCACGTATTCGTCGTCAATTTAAATTACCTATCGGTAAGTTAGAAGGCATCGAAGAACCAATGGCACGTATAGGCGGTAATGCTTACCTTATGGATGCGGTGGCGACGTTAACCACTACCGCTATCGATTTAGGCGAAAAGCCATCGGTTGTTTCAGCTATCGTTAAATTCCATTTAACCGATAGAATGCAAAAATGTATCATTGATGCAATGGACATACACGGTGGTAAAGGTGTGTGTCTAGGGCCGAATAACTACCTAGGCCGCGGCTATCAAGCTGCACCGATTGCGATTACTGTAGAAGGTGCAAACATTCTAACTCGCTCAATGATCATTTATGGACAAGGCGCAATTCGCTGTCATCCGTATGTATTGGCCGAAATGGAGTCAGCTTTTGATACTGATGCAAATCGTGGTTTAGCTAACTTCGACGCGGCTATCTTTGGTCATATTGGCTTTGCAACGTCTAACTTCATTCGTAGCTTCTGGATGGGCATAACCTCATCTCGTTTCTCGAATAGCCCTTACTCAGATAAAACCAAGCGTTACTATCAACAGATGAACCGTTTCAGTGCTAACTTAGCATTATTATCGGACTTAGCGATGGCTACACTGGGTGGAAACCTAAAACGTAAAGAACGTATTTCTGCTCGTTTAGGTGATTTATTGAGCCAGCTATACCTGACTTCTGCAACGCTAAAACGTTATGAAGATGATGGTCGTTTAACTGAAGATTTACCTTTAGTTCAATGGGCTGTTGAAGATTCGTTGTACAAGTTACAAGATTCGTTAGATGACTTACTGAACAACTTCCCAATGGGTTTAGGCATTGCACTTCGCGCCGTTATCTTCCCATTCGGTCGTCCAATTAAGCGCCCTAGTGATGTATTAGATCACAAAGTGGCTAAGATAATGCAAACTCCTTGTGCTAGTCGTGACCGTTTAGGTAAAGGCCAGTTCTGGACTGCATCTGAGTTCAATGCTGTAGGTATCCAAGAACAAACGTTTAAAGATATCCTTGCCGCAGAGCCACTGTACGACAAAGTCTGTAAAGCTGCGGGTAAGCGTCTGCCATTTATGTGGTTAGATAAAGTTGCTGCTGAAGGTAAAGCGCTTGGTGTGTTAAGCGACAGCGAAATCGCTTTACTTGAACGAGCTGAAATTGGTCGCTTAAAATCAATTAACGTTGATGATTTCGATACCGATGAGCTTCGTGCGCAACTAGCACCTAAAGCTAAGCAAGAAAAAGCAGCCTAGCTGCTAGGTTAAAACCTAAAATAAAAAGGGTAAAGCGCAAGCTTTACCCTTTTTTATCGCTAAAAATTGATGCTATCGCTCAAGGATAATAATGAAACAACTCACCGGATTACAACTGATGCAAGCCATGCTTAATGGCGACATACCTGCCCCGTCAATAACGCAAACCATACCGATGAAAGCTATCGAGGTCAGTGAAGGCGCAGTAACATTTGAAGCCCATGCAGATGATCGTCATTTAAACCCGATGGGCGGCGTACACGGTGGCTTTGCAGCGACAGTCATGGACACAGTAACAGCCTGCGCGGTTCATTCATCACTCCCTGCAGGTGTCAGTTATTCAACCATTGATTTGAACATTAAAATGGTTCGGCCTGTGCCACAAAACCAGCGATTGATCGCCAAAGGGAGCTTAATGAACTTATCAAAATCGTTAGGCATATCTGAAGGCACTTTAACCACTGAAACAGGTAAGTTACTCGCTACCGCTACAGCGACCTGCCTTATTCTGCGCCCTTAGGTAGTTGGCTAAACGGTACTTTGCACTTTGAACTTTGCACTGCTAGATGAAACGGCATAATAATACTTATTCCATTAGTAATTAACTCCAGCGCTGCCATTCCGTTTTCAGTTTAAATGCCTCGATAAAGCCAAGTTTGCTCCTCGTAAATAATTGAAACAAAAAAGCCAGTCACTTCAATGACTGGCTTTTTTATATATCCTGATTTCAGGTTGTATCAGTGATTACGAATCAAGGATAACGAATCAATGCTAAACGTGATTAGCCTTCTTTTAACTCTATCTCTAACTGCTTAGCGACCGCTTCTGGTGAGCTGCTATTACGAGCAAACAAGCTATAAGCAACAGGAATAACGATTAAGGTAAAGAAGGTTGCCAGTAAAATGCCTGATAACACCACGACACCAATAACAAAACGAGTTTCAGCCCCTGCACCACTGGATAACACTAATGGAATAGCCCCTGCCGCAGTCGTAATACCGGTCATTAGAATAGGTCGTAATCGTTGAGTCGAAGCCTGCAAAATCGCTTGTTGAAATTCAACACCACGGTCTCGTAATTGATTGGCAAACTCAACGATTAAAATACCGTTTTTAGCCGCCAAACCAACCAGCATGATAATGCCAATTTGACTGTAAATATTAATACTCTGACCGGTAAACCATAACCCAATTAACGCCCCTAACGTTGCTAACGGAACGGTTAACATGATCACCATAGGATGAATATAGCTTTCAAACTGAGCTGCAAGCACCAAAAATACAATACCTAATGCGAGTAAGAACACAAAGTTCATCGAGTTACCCGACTCTTGGTAATCTAACGATGGCCCTTTATAACTTATCACCGCTTCTGCAGGCAAATAAGTTGTAGCAAGATCATTGAGATAATCTAACGCTTCACCCAGAGTATAATCATCGGCCAAATTGGCCTCTAAGGTAATAGCACGCATACGATTGTAACGATTTAACGAGCTGGCATCGGCAAACTCTTCAATCGAGACTAAGTTCGATAACGGGATCAGTTCTTGCGAACGATCCGAACGAACGTAAAGATTCTGCATATCCGTAGCAGTACTTTGATTGTCACGATTACCTTCGACAATCACATCATACTCTTCACCATCGCGCATAAAGGTTGTCACCAAGCGCGATCCAAGCATCGACTCTAATGTTCGGCCAATATGCGCAATTGATACCCCTAAATCTGCTGCACGTTCACGGTCAATCACCACTCTTAACTGAGGCTTGGTTTCTTGGTAATCGTGATCTAAACCAATGAGTTTATGATTTTCTTTGGCTTTCTCGAGCATAATGTCACGCCAATCAGCCAGTTCTTCGTAGCTTGGGCCACCAATCACAAACTGCACTGGTTTACCCACACCGCGACCAAAGGCTTGGCGCATTATCGGGAATGCACGAATACCGGCTAAATCTGATAGACGATTACGGATATCGACAATAATTTCATTGGCACTGCGACGTTCAGCCCAATCTTCCAAAACGATAATAGCCATACCGTTAGAAAAGTCTGATGCGGTGCCAAAGCCACGAGGAGCGCGGATCAATAAGCGCTTAATATCGCCACTTTCAACCAAAGGCATTAAGCGGCCTTCAACTTCATCCATGTATTTTTCGATGTATTCAAAGCTGGCACCTTGAGGTCCATTGACCATTAAAAACATCGAGCCACGGTCTTCTTGTGGAGCAAATTCTTGAGGAATTTTATTCAATAAAAAACCACTTAATGCAAACGAGATTAATACGATTAATGACACTAATACAGGTCGCTTAACCCCTGCTTGCAAGCTTATCAAATACCAGCCCGATATCTTGCTCATCATTTTATCTATTTGTTTAACCAGCCAAGGATCTTGTGTTGCAGGCTTTAATAACTTTGAGCACATCATCGGACTTAATGTTAACGCCACAATACTGGAAAAAATCACAGCCGCACTCATGGTGACAGCAAATTCTTTAAACAGCTTGCCTAAATCGCCCTCTAAGAAGGTAATAGGCATAAATACAGCTACCAGTACCAAAGTCGTTGCCACGATGGCAAAACCCACTTCACGCGCACCTAGAAAGGCTGCTTTAAGCGGAGAATCACCTTCTTCAATCCGTCGATGAATATTCTCTAACATCACAATGGCATCATCAACCACCATACCAATCGCCAGGATCATCGCTAATAGGGTCAGTAAGTTGATGGTATACCCTAGTGCATATAGCACTATAAACGTCCCCATTAAGGATACGGGCACAGTGATGGCTGGAATTAACATCGCCCTCACCGAGCCTAAAAACAAGTAAATAACAATAATCACTAACACCATGGCGATAAACAGTGTTTGATAAACCTCATCAATAGAAGCTTCAATAAACACCGAGCTGTCGTATGAGCGTTTAATCTCCATGCCTGCTGGCAATGTGGGGTTAAGTTTGTCTACCAACGCATTAGCAGCGCGTGCCACTTCAAGGGTGTTAGCGGTAGATTGCTTGCTGACCCCTAAACCAATCATTGCCTCTTTGTTACCTCGGAAAATAATCCGCTCTTCCTCGGAGCCGATTTCTACCTTGGCAACATCGCTTAATTTAACTAAATAACCATCATCGCCCTGCATGATCACCAAGTTAGAAAAATCTTCCGCCGTTTTAAATACCCTGTCCAGACGCACGGTAAAATGACGTTCTTTGGATTCAATAGAACCCGCTGGTAACTCAACGTTTTCAGAACGTAATGCAGCTTCGACATCAGATACCGTTAGGTTGCGCGATGCTAATGCTTGGCGATCGATCCAAATTCGCAGCGCATACACTTTGCCGCCACCTAAACGTAACGTTGACACACCATCGATAACTGAAAATCTATCCACTAAATAACGATTTGCGTAATCAGTCAGCTGCAAGATATCCATTTGGTCGGACACCAAATTGAGCCACATAATGACTTCATCACTGCCGTTAGCTTTGTAAATTGAGGGAGCATCAGCTTCTTCAGGAAGCTGTTCTAATAAACCTGAAATACGATCACGAACATCATTGGTCGCGGCTTCGATATCTCGATTAATATCAAATTCAATGGTAACGCTTGAACGGCCATCACTGCTTGACGAACTTATATGACGGATGCCTTCAACACCACTTATCCTATCTTCGATAAGTTGAGTGATTCGACTTTCAACCACAGAAGCACTGGCGCCACGGTAACTGGTCTCGACCGACACAATTGGTGGATCGATATTTGGATATTCCCGCAAGGGTAATTTATCGAATGATACCAAGCCTAAAACAATCAATAAGATACTAATAACAGATGCAAAAACAGGCCGTTTAACCGATAAGTCAGTTAATATCATGCTGACGTCTCCATGCCTTCTACTTGCGCAAACTTAAAGTTTTCTGCTTGCTCAACCTGAACTTTATCTCCTGGTCGAACTTTTAAAATACCGCGAATAATCACTTGTTGATCAACCTTAAGCCCGTCGGTTATTTCAACCCAGCCACGAGTCCGGCTGCCTAAAGTTACCTGCTGCTGTTCAACAACATTTTCAGCATTTACTACATAAACAAAATGCTTATTTTGAATAGGAATAATTGCGGCTTCAGGTAATAGTAATGCTTCACGACTTTGCTTAATAAGGCGCACTTTCATCAACATGCCGGGCAGTATCTTAAAATCATCATTAGGCATTACCGCGCGTACCACTACCGCTCGAGTATCTGGGTTAACGCGGCTATCAATCGAAGTAACAACGCCTTTAAATATCTGGTCGGGATACGCAACCGCTTTGGCTTCAACGAGTTTGCCTGGTTGTAATTCTTGAATAAAACGCTCTGGCACAGAAAAATCTAATTTAATTTTACTCACATCGTCTAGGGTACTAATTTGCTCACCTGGGGTCACTAAGCTACCCACACTCACTTGGCGTAAACCTAATTTACCTGAAAATGGTGCTTTAATTGCGCGGTCTTCTAGCGCAGCTTTAGCCTGCGCAACTTCTGCACGAGTGGTATCAATTAAACTTTGTAAGCGGTCACGCTCTAATTCAGCAATCGTTTTGCTGGTGACCAATGTACGAATACGATCTAATTCACGTAGATTTTCAACTAACTTAATTTCGGTTACGGCTACTTTTGCTTTATGTTCATCATTTCTCAGTTGTACTAATAACGCCCCTTTTTCAACTAAATCGCCATCGTTGAAATTAATACTAGTGACAATTTCAGTGATTTTGGATGTAACGATAATAGACTCATAGGCTTTACCCGTACCCAATGCTTCGACTTCATCACGAATAGGCATAATCGCCACCTTGGCAACCACAACATTAGGTATGGGTCTTGGACGTTGAACTATCGCTTCTTTAGGAGACAGTAAATAGTAAGCCGACAGTGCAGCTAGCACTATGGCGATCAGTACGATTATCTTTTTCATTTCGAGTCCGTAACCATCAAAGGTTGCATGAATTATATATATGATTTTCTATTTAATGTGATTGTACTTAGCAATAAATCCACATCAAGTTGTTTTACTTTTGCTTACAAATTACGAACAGATTAAACAAATAGTTCACCCTTGGTAAATATGCATTTTATTCACATTTTTAGCGTGATTTATGCATATTTGGTTATTTATACGCATTATTTGAATATTTAAACAATGAAAACCCAAACTGTTCGACACATGCTGTGACAAATCGAGTTTGGCTTCAGATTCAATCGGGGCATATGTTGCCAGGGATAACGGCTATAAATTTGTACTGCCTAATATTGTTATTGCTCAACAATAAAGCCTGTATGTTAGGGATACTACTTGAAATGGATAATTCAAACTGGGTTGATAGGTGCTGAATAGCGTCCTATTGAATAGAATAAAAATGGTAACTTGCAAATGAGCAAAATAAAAAGAGACGCTCGATGCGTCTCTTTCCTGCTTAATTACCAAACCATAAACCTTAACGGACTTTACGGTCTTCTTGCATTAGATCAGAGATAATTTTGTACACTTCGGTAATAGACTCATCCGATAACGGTTTGTCTTCTACATCATGCAGTAATATTTTAGTCTGATTAGCATCATCAGTTTCTTTAAGCAGTAAACGATAATTGCCTTTTTTCAATGACAATTTTTCTTCGCTCCACAAAGAGCTCCAGAAACCACCGCTTTCTTCTAAATTAATATAAAACAGGCCTTTGCTGTTATCAGTATCAACAACATCAAAACCCATTTCCGGTAATACTAGGCGTAAACGATCCCATACCGACTTATAGTTTGCTTCGGCTAACCAATAAGCAGATTCAGTAGCGTTAGTGACTAAATCAACTTTAATACCAAGGCTTTGCTCAATTCGTGCAGCACGGATAGATTGATCACGTTTAATGCTCATATAAGCAATAGCATTATTTAGCATATCAGTGGTATAACGACGTTTGTCTTCACCGCTTAATAAAATTTTCTGATCTTTATCATCGTAAAACTCTTGATGCTCAACCAAATCAATCGACACAGAACCAGAACGGCCATGTGGTTTCACATCAACTTGGTAACGATAACGCTGACGCAGTTGATAAACCTTGTCACTGCCCCACCAATTAGATTCAATGATTTCATCATTTTCAATCCAATCTGTTTCAATAAAACCAGCGCTAAGGTCTTCGCTACGAACAGCGATGTTATTTTTGCTTAGATAACCATCAATGACATCAAAAATTTCTTGTTTTAAATCAGTAGTACTTTCAATCGATTCAATCACCACACGAATACTATCACTGCTTTCTTCGATGTGTGTGCCTTCAGCCATTGGCAATACTTGCAATGGCGCACGGATATCAAGATTCTTGCCTACAAGCTGCTTGTTAACGTTATTACCAACAGCAGGTATGTCATATTCTTTGCTATAAGTAGGCGTATTCAAGCCCTGTGGGATCGTCAATAATGGCGTAGTTTCAGCATTAACGAAATCATCATTACCATTGGCCTGACGGCGATCTAATGGCGTACTGCAAGCTGATACAGCTGCAACAAGGAGTAACGGAGTGACTTTCTTTAACATGAATTTATTTTACCTCAATATGAGCTTGTTTCATTGTTTCTATTAACAGACCATGAAACTGCTCAGAAAGTTCAGTTAAAGGTAAACGAATATGACCATTAGCTATCAAACCCATTCGATGAACAGCCCATTTCACTGGAATTGGGTTGGCTTCACAAAATAACGAGCGATAAATACCCGTTAATGGTTGATCGATTGATTCAGCTAATTGTGCATTTTTGGCTAATGCAGCATCACACATGGCTTTAAACGCATGTGGAACAATATTATTTGCCACTGAAATCACGCCATTACCGCCCAGCAATAAAAACTCACGTGCTGTGGCATCATCGCCGCTATAAAGTAAAAAGTCTTCACCACAAAGTTCACGTAAACGCGCAACACGGCTTAAATCACCGGTGGCTTCTTTTACACCAATAATATTACTGACACTTGATAATTCAGCCACAGTTTCTGGTTTCATATCAACAGCAGTACGGCCTGGTACATTATAAAGAATTTGAGGAATATCAGTACTTGCAGCAACCGCCGTATAATGGGCAATTAATCCCTTAGGCGACGGTTTATTGTAATAAGGAGTCACGCCAAGCATGGCAACAACACCCGATTTTTGCATTGATTTGGTTAACTCAATCGCTTCTGCAGTGGCATTGGCGCCATTACCACCAATCACAGGAATACGACCTGATGCAAACTTAACAGTTTGGCTGACAACAGCCGCATGCTCTGTCATAGGCAGAGTTGCAGACTCGCCTGTAGTACCGACCGCGACAATGGCATCAGTACCTTGTTCAATATGGAACTCAACAAGTCTTTCAAGACTTGCATAATCTACTGTGCCATCACTATTCATTGGTGTGATTAAGGCTACGATGCTTCCGTTTATCATCTATCTTCCCCACGGTTTCAGGATTCGCTATGTTACTGATGCCAACCACTAATGACAAGCTCTACGGTAACCATAATCTGAAATAAGTCATTTATGCTATTTAATGCAGCGTAACCTAGCATCTTTGAAGCCATAGCGCTAAAAAATAATCACATTTATGTGAGTGATATAGGTTACTATATTGAGGTGTTTTAGTGAAAAATGATAGCATTAACACCCGCACCAAAACTGACATGCTTCGGCATAAGTTTTCGCTCTAAGATATCAAAAAGTGAGGAAAATCCATGACCAATTATCTGGTCGTTACGGCAATGGGCGCAGACCGCCCAGGATTAGTGAGTCGTTTAGCGCGTTTAGCAAGTGATTGTGATTGCGATATAGTCGACAGTCGTATGGCATTATTTGGTAATGAATTTACCCTAATTATGATGATATCAGGCTCCTGGTCAGCTATAACAAAAATTGAAAGCTTATTGCCTGTGCTGAGTGTAGAACTTGAACTCATGACGGTCATGAAGCGAACGTCCAAACATACCCCAAAAAACTTTGTGTCTCGTATTGAAGTGATATTCAATGGTGAAGACCAACGCGGAACTATGAAGAGCATTACCCAGTTTTTGGCCGAAAGAGGCCTCGACTTAGCAGCTGTGCGCTCCCATGCGGATGACAATGATAGTCTTAAAACTCAGTCTATTTTATTAGCAATCAATATCCCTGATAAAATCAACCTATTGAAGCTTGAACAAGGTATTCATGAACTGGCCGAGTCTATGTCTCTAGAGTGCAGCATCAAGCGCATGCAGGGTATTGCCGCGCCATAACTACTCAGTTCACCTCTCGTTGATGTGAACCTTGTACGTGCTGATAACGTAATATTTGCATCTTATCTGATAAAGGATCAATCATGAACACATTAAACGTTGGTGATACTGCACCAAATTTTACTCTGCAAAATCAAGCAGGCGAAGCGGTATCACTGCAAGACACCTTGTCTAAAGGTCCTGTGCTAGTGTATTTCTACCCTAAAGCATCAACTCCTGGTTGCACAGTGCAAGCACAAGGCCTGCGCGATATCAAAACACAACTTGATGGTTTGAAGGTGACAGTATTCGGCATTAGCCCAGATCCTGTGGCTAAACTGGCCAAATTTGCCGACAAACAACAACTCAACTTCACGTTACTCAGTGATGAAGACCATGCGGTTGCTGATGGTTTTGGCGTATGGGGAGAGAAAAAATTTATGGGTAAAATTTACGATGGCATTCATCGCTTAAGTTTTATCGTCGGTACTGATGGCAAAATCAGCCATGTGTTGAATAAATTCAAAACTAAAGATCACCATGAAGTGGTTCTGGCCACGTTAGCTAAGTAATTTACTAGAGGTTTCTTCCTCAGATAAGTTTTACGCTTCATGAAGTAATAAAAAAGGGCTTAGCAATAAATTGCTAAGCCCTTTTTTATTACTGCTATTTCAAATATCGACACCAAACCGTTAACGCCTAAGCGCTAACATTTACACCGTTTTAGCATCGCTCGATTGCTGTGGCTTTTCTTCGTCGGTTGCAGTCTCTGCATCACTCGGCTCGGTTGCAGCGCTTGCAGCTTGTTTAGCCTTCTCTTGTGCGGCTAACTCTTTGGCTAGAATAGCTGTTTCTTGCTTCACTAATGCAGCCTCTTCATCAGCTAATAAGCGGGCTTTTTCTTGTTGTTCAAATAGCGCTAGCTCTTCTTCTTTACGGCGTGCTTTTTCAATAGTGCGTTGCTCGGCTTCTTGTGCTTCGCGAACAGCTCTTGCTTCAGCGGCCACTTTTGCTTCTGCTTCGGCGGCTATTTTAGCTTGGCGGTCGGCTTCGTCATCTAATGCTCGCTGAATAACAGCTTGGTCTTGCGCTTCTTGTGGCAATAAGCTTATTAACTCTATACCCACTGGTAACACTATCGTTTCAACACCAGATATGACTTTAACCTTGCCTTCTTTAGTTAAATAAACCAATGGCATAGCTGTATCACCATAACGTTTTTTGAAATGGTCATAGGTAAAGTTTTCAGTAATATTGGTAATTTTCAATACTGCGCCTTTAGCCATTAAACTGGCAATTTTGGCGTAAGATATATTCTCACCAAATAAACATAAGCGCTTGAGATAAGATTCAGACAACTGATGACGAGCACTGGCGCTGTCAGCGTTGTTTAAACCATAGACTTTTTCGGTGCCCATTAAATCTTGAAAGTGAAACGTCACCAACGGATTTAATTGACGGTATGGCGACATCACAAGCACTCGACCAATACCACTTAAGTCCATGAAATTAGATGCATGCTCTGACGCTGGGTTACCAAAATACACCGGAATATTGTCCATGCGCGCTTGGCGAATGCTATCCCAGTTGTTATCCGCTAGAATCACCTTAATATTTTTCGAAATTAAAATAGAAGCTAATTCACGCGAGAATTTAGACGCACCAAAGATTAACACTCCTTGATTAGAGCCCTCTTTCACGCCTAAAAACTTAGCCCAACGACCGGCAGTTAAGCTTTGAATCACCACCGTACCAATAATAATTAAGAATACTAACGGTACAATTGAACTGGCACCTTCTAAGCCAACTGTTTCAAGTTTTATGGCAAATAATGATGAAATAGCCGCTGCAACAATACCGCGAGGCGCAACCCAACTTAAAAACCACTTGTCATTAGACGACAAATTGGTGCCTAAGCCTGAAATCCAAATACTGAGTGGACGAGCAATAAACATCGCTACTAAAAGCACCCCGACACCACCAAGTCCTAGATCAAGCATGGCGCCAGAATCCAGACGTGCCGCCAACAAAATAAACAACGCAGAAATCAGTAGTACAGTTAGGGTTTCTTTAAATTCTAAAATGTCAGCAATATCAACGCCGCGCATGTTTGCTAACCAAATACCCATTACCGTTACCGTTAACAGGCCAGACTCTTCTTGTAAAATGTTCGAACCAACAAAAATACCCAGCATAATGGTTAATACTGCGGTGTTGCGTAAGTAATGCGGGAACAAGTTTTTACGGATAGCTAAACCCGTTAAGTAACCGCCTGCTGCACCTAAGCCAAAACCAAGCACTAAGGTTAAGCCTAATGCATTCAATACGTGTGTGGTTGGGTCGGCTGTAACGGCGATATATTCAAATACCAATACAGCAAGTAACGCACCGATAGGATCAATAACGATGCCTTCCCAGCGTAATATACTGGCTAAATTTGATTTAGGTTGCACCGTACGCAACATAGGCACAATAACGGTTGGACCTGTCACCACCACTAATGCGCCAAATAACATGGCAATTGCCCAGTCAAAGCCAAGCAAATAATGCGCCGCAGGTGCAATGCAAGCCCAGGTAATAAATGCGCCGATGGTGACAAGGTGGGTCACCATTCGTCCATGTTCTTTAATTTCTTTAAAGTTAAGTGTCAGCGCACCTTCAAACAGGATGACCGCAACACCTAACGAAATAATAGGAAACAATAAATCACCAAAGATTTCATCTGGGTCTAATATTCCTAATCCTGGCCCTAACAGTAAACCACATAATAAAAGTGGTAAAATTGCTGGCAGACGTAACTTCCAACCAACCCATTGACACAAAAGCGATAACACACCGATTAATGCCAGCATGCCTGTAATGTGTTCAACCATAATTGTTTCCTTTTGTATTGCTATCATTGCCAATGACTAACTTAAAATAAGCAATGCGACTCACGTTAATATCGTGCTCTAAATGCATTCAACTCGACTGTTTTATAACAACTTAATCAGCCAAATCATCAATTGATGATTAATCTATTGTGATTAATCAATCTTCTATTAATCGATAAAACCTACTGATATTTCCTTTTATTACATCATAATTACATGATGCTTATATGTCTGAACCCGTAAAAAGCAGCTGACAAAATTCAGCATATAACATACTAATTTAACAATAGGATCAAGGCTTTTTTTGACCAATATCACATTTTATATCTTTTGGGTATTTTTGGGATAAACATCTGATTTACATAAGCAAAAGACAATATAAGTTTAAACGCTAATCAATTGTTTTTTTTATCTATTAATCCCGTATAAACAAAAACCTCAGCAAAAGCTGAGGTTTTATTTATAACATATACATAACGTGATTATTGTGGAATGCTCACCTTACCTTCCATTAATACTCGCGCACTTCGGCTCATAATAGCCTTTTTAACTTGCCATTGACCTTGCACTAACACCGCTTGAGCACCCACGCGTAGCGTGCCAGATGGATGACCAAAACGAACCGCACTCAGCTCACCACCGCCAGCAGCCAAATTAACTAATGTGCCAGGAATCGCCGCGGCAGTGCCAATGGCCACTGCTGCTGTGCCCATCATCGCATGATGCAGTTTACCCATAGAAAGGGCCCGCACGACCAGATCGATATCGTCAGTATTAACCGCTTTGCCACTGGATGAAATATAACCCGCAGCAGGCGCAACAAAAGCCACTTTAGGGGTATGTTGACGAGCAGCCGCTTCATCAATATGGTTGATTAAGCCCATTTTTACTGCACCATAAGCCCGAATAGTTTCAAACATGGCTAAGGCTTTATCGTCATTATTAATGTCATCTTGCAACTCAGTACCTTGATACTGAATATCGGCTGCATTAATAAAAATGGTTGGAATGCCCGCATTAATCATGGTGGCGTTAAAGGTCCCGACGCCTGGTACGTCAAGTGCATCGACCACGTTACCTGTAGGAAACATAGCGCCATCACCGTCGGCAGGATCTAAAAACTCCACTTGCACTTCAGCTGCGGGAAACGTCACACCATCAAGTTCAAAATCACCGGTTTCTTGTACTTCACCGTTGGTAATAGGGACATGAGCAATAATGGTTTTATGAATATTGGCTTGCCAAATACGCACAATTGCGGTGCCATTTTCAGGCACTCGGCTTGGATCGATTAAACCATTACTAATGGCAAATGAACCGACCGCCGCGGTTAAATTACCGCAGTTGCCGCTCCAATCAACAAACGGCTTATCAATCGATACTTGACCAAATAAATAATCAACATCGTGATCAGCTTGAGTACTTTTGGATAAGATAACCGTTTTACTGGTACTTGACGTTGCTCCGCCCATACCATCGGTGTGTTTACCGTAAGGATCGGGACTGCCAATAACCCGCAATAATATTGCATCACGAGCTGCACCAGCCACTTGAGCGGCTGCAGGCAAGTCAGTCAGGCTGAAAAACACCCCTTTACTGGTGCCGCCGCGCATATAAGTCGCTGGAATTTTCATTTGTGGTAAATGAGCCATCACATATTCCTAAAATAACAAAAGACCAAAGCGGCAGCCCATCAATAAGCTTATAAACTGCCGATTAAGTAAGGCACTAACACTAGGTTATTGCCAAACCAACACTCACTTATTACCCCGAATTATGGTTAATTAGTTTCGTTGGCTAAAAAGTCCTGAGCAAAACGTTGTAATACACCGCCAGCTTCATAAATTGACAACTCTTCGCCAGTGTCAACACGACACTTAACCGGAATGGTCACTTGCTCACCATTTTTACGAGTCATAATCACATTTAACATTGCGCCCGGATTACGATCACCTACAACATCATAGGTTTCCGTGCCATCGATATGATAAGTATGTCGATTATGGCCTGCAGTGAACTCTAGCGGTAGCACACCCATACCGACTAAGTTAGTACGGTGAATACGCTCAAAGCCTTCAGCAACAATCACTTCAACCCCAGCAAGACGCACGCCTTTTGCCGCCCAGTCACGTGACGAACCTTGGCCATAGTCTGCACCAGCAATAATAATCAGTGGTTGCTTACGTTCCATATAGGTTTCAATCGCTTCCCACATGCGAGTGACTTGGCCTTCAGGCTCTATGCGCGCCAATGATCCTTGCTTAACCTTGCCGTTTTCCTGCACCATTTCGTTAAACAGTTTAGGGTTAGCAAAGGTGGCACGCTGCGCAGTTAAGTGATCGCCACGGTGAGTGGCATAAGAGTTAAAGTCTGCTTCTGGTAAGCCCATTTTGTGTAAATATGCACCTGCGGCACTGTCGAGCATAATCGCATTTGATGGCGATAAATGATCGGTGGTGATGTTGTCTCCAAGCACTGCTAATGGACGCATACCTTTCATGGTGCGCTCACTCGCCAAAGCTCCGTCCCAATAAGGTGGTCGGCGAATATAAGTACTTTGCGGACGCCAATCATATTGCGGATTTACATGAGTGCCATACTCGACTTTAATGTCGAACATTGGCTCATAGACTTTACGGAATTGCTCAGGCTTAACGCTTGCTTTAACAACTGCATCGATTTCTTCATCGGTTGGCCAAATATCTTTTAACGTGACAGCTTGACCTTGGTTATCGATACCTAAGATATCTTTTTCAATATCAAAACGAATCGTACCGGCAATGGCATAAGCAATGACCAAAGGTGGTGATGCTAAAAAGGCTTGTTTAGCATAAGGATGAATACGGCCATCAAAGTTACGATTGCCCGACAACACTGCGGTAGCGTATAAGTCGCGATCAATCACTTCTTGTTGAATAACCGGATCAAGCGCGCCGCTCATGCCGTTACACGTCGTACAGGCAAAACCGACAATACCAAAACCTAAGTTTTCAAGCTCAGGCAATAAACCTGCTTCTTCTAAATACAATTGCACCGCTTTAGAACCAGGCGCAAGCGATGATTTCACCCAAGGTTTACGTAATAAACCACGGGCATTGGCATTGCGAGCCAATAGACCTGCGGCAATCATGTTGCGCGGGTTACTGGTGTTAGTACAACTGGTAATAGCGGCAATAATCACTGCACCATCGGGCATTTTACCGGGTTCGTTTTCAACCACACCACTAATGCCACGCGCCGCTAATTCAGATGTCGGCACCCGACTGTGTGGATTAGACGGGCCGGCAATGTTACGGCCAATAGATGACAAGTCAAAGTGCAATACTCGCTCATACACAGCATTAGTTAAGGTATCAGCCCATAAACCCGCTTGTTTGGCATAGGTTTCAACTAGTTTAACTTGTGCATCTTCACGACCGGTTAACGTTAGATAATCGATAGTTTGTTTATCGATATAAAACATCGCCGCGGTGGCGCCGTATTCAGGCGTCATGTTAGTAATAGTAGCGCGATCGCCAAGGGTTAAATGGGTGGTCCCTTCGCCATAAAACTCAAGATACGATGACACAACTTTTTGCGCTCGCAAGTATTCAGTTAACGCCAGAACAATATCGGTAGCAGTAATGCCAGGTTGTGGCTTACCCGTTACTTCAACACCAACAATTTCCGGTAAACGCATATAAGATGCACGGCCGAGCATGACGCTTTCAGCTTCTAAACCGCCCACACCAATGGCTATAACGCCTAACGCATCAACATGAGGTGTATGACTGTCGGTGCCCACTAAGGTGTCAGGAAACGCCACACCATTTTGAGCATGCACCACTGGCGACATACGCTCTAAGTTAATTTGATGCATGATGCCGTTACCCGGTTGGATAACATCAACGTTTTTAAATGCCGTTTTGGTCCAATTGATGAAATGGAAACGGTCTTCATTACGGCGGTCTTCAATGGCGCGGTTTTTCTCAAACGCGTCTTTTTCAAAACCAGCATGCTCTACAGCCAGCGAGTGATCGACAATCAATTGAGTCGGTACTACTGGGTTCACTTTTGAGGGGTCACCGCCTTTTTCAGCAATCGCATCACGCAGACCCGCTAAGTCGACTAATGCGGTTTGGCCTAAAATATCATGACAAACCACACGGGCTGGATACCACGGAAAATCAAGGTCATTTTTACGTTCAATCAGCTGCTTTAACGAATCAGTAAGCATGTCAGGTGAGCAGCGACGGACTAAGTTCTCGGCAAACACACGAGAACAATAAGGTAGTTTGGCATAGGCTCCAGCTTCAATCGCATCTACAGCCTCTTGGGTGTCAAAATAATCTAATTGGGTGCCAGGTAAGGCTTTACGGTATTGAGTATTCATAACTTCATCCACAATAAATATGAAAGGAATAAGCGCTAATCTATATCGAAAAAAGCCGAGCCATTATAATAAGACTCGGCATGCTGATTAACGTTGGCTAATAGGCGCCACTTTACGAGGCTCACTGCCCACATAATCTGCACTTGGACGAATAATGCGGTTGTTCGATCGCTGCTCCATTACATGTGCAGCCCAACCGGTTAAACGTGAACAAACGAAGATCGGCGTAAATAACTTAGTTGGAATACCCATAAAATGATAAGCAGAGGCATGGAAGAAATCTGCATTGCAGAATAACTTTTTGGTGTCCCACATAAACTCTTCACACGCGACAGAAATGTCATATAGCGAGGTGTCACCGTTTTCATGGGCCAGCTTTTCAGACCACTTCTTAATAATCACATTACGTGGATCAGACTCGCTATAAATAGCATGACCAAAGCCCATGATTTTTTCTTTGCGTTCTAACATCAATGCCATTTGTACTTTAGCATCGGCTGGCGAGCTGAACTTTTGGATCATGTCCATCGCCGCTTCATTAGCACCACCGTGCAGCGGGCCACGTAATGAACCAATCGCACCAGTAACACAAGAATACATATCCGATAATGTTGAAGCACATACACGCGCGGTAAAGGTTGATGCGTTGAACTCATGCTCTGCATACAAAATTAACGACACATCCATTACACGGCGATGTTGCGCTGACGGCGTTTCACCGCGAAGCAGTTTAAGAAAATGTCCACCCAGAGAATCTTCATCTGTGGTGCAATCAATTTCCACACCGTCATGAGTGTAACGGTACCAAAAACACATGATGGCCGGAAATGCGGCTAATAAGCGGTTCGACGCTTTGTGTTGCTGAGTAAAATCGACTTCTGGCTCAAGGTTACCTAAAAACGAGCAACCAGTACGCATAACATCCATTGGATGAGCATCAGCAGGAATTAATTTTAATACCGCTTTTAGTGCATCAGGTAAATCACGCTGCGCTTTCAATTCTGCTTTATATGCAGTTAGCTGAGCCTGGTTTGGTAACTCGCCGTTAAATAATAAATAAGCGACTTCTTCAAAGGTAGCGTTATCGGCTAAATCAGAGACATCGTAACCGCAGTACGTTAGGCCTGAACCTGATTTACCGACTGTACATAATTTTGTTTCGCCAGCACTCTGACCGCGTAATCCTGCGCCTGATAATTTCTTGTCTACCATGATATCTTCCTTCTTATGCTTTTCACGATTTAGCCATGCTAAATCGTGATTGTAGGGTATTGTTATTTTAGTTGTAATCGAGTCTTGCTGTCGTACTGAGGCCGCTATTTATTTTTGCCTTCGGCAAACAAACTGTCTAATTTTTGTTCATAATCGTGATAACCCAAATAGTCGTATAAATCCATCCGCGTTTGCATGATATCTACCACTGCTTTTTGGTCGCCATCGGTTAAAATAGCACTGTAAACATTTTCAGCCGCTTTGTTCATTGCACGGAATGCACTCAATGGGTACAACACCATTGCCGCGCCCCACTCGCCTAATTGTTGCTTATTCCATAATTCAGTTTGGCCAAACTCAGTAATGTTAGCCAAAATAGGCACATCTAATGCTTCAGCAAAGGCGCGGTAATGCTCTTCAGTTTTAATTGCTTCAGCAAAAATACCGTCAGCACCCGCTGCCACGTACGCTTTAGCACGCTCGATAGCGGCTTCTAACCCTTCTTGAGCAAACGAGTCTGTGCGCGCCATAATGAAAAAATCTGGGTCGGTACGGGCATCAACCGCCGCTTTAATGCGGTCGACCATTTCTTCTACTGGAACTATTTCTTTATTTGGACGATGACCACAACGCTTTTGCGCCACTTGGTCTTCCATGTGTACCGCTGCTGCGCCAGCCTTTTCCATATCACGAATGGTTTTGGCAATGTTAAATGCCCCGCCCCAACCCGTATCAATGTCCACCAGCAAAGGTAAGTCACAGGCTGAAGTAATTCGTTGCACATCAACCAGTACATCATTGAGTGATGTCATGCCTAAGTCGGGTAAACCATAAGAGGCGTTAGCCACACCGCCACCAGACAAGTAAATGGCTTGATGACCAATTTGCTTTGCCATCATGGCGGCATAAGCATTAATGGTACCGACAATTTGCAGTGGTTTGTTGTTAGCTAATGCTTGACGAAATTTTTTACCTGCGCTCATGATATTTTCCTTATATGCAATTATGACCGTGGGCGTAACACGCCACACGCAAGACATTACGATAATTTGTGTTCGATATTATTTTTAGAATACATAATATGGCGACGCATCAGCATTTCAGCCAATTCTGCATCACGATTTAAAATGGCCTGAACAATGTGTTTGTGTTCATCATAAGCGGTGGTCACACGCGGACCCGCCATGCCAAGTTGTACGCGATACATGCGCACTAAATGATAAATGCCATCAAACAGCATTGAAATTAGGTGTTTGTTTTTACTGCCTAAAATAATCCGATAATGAAAATCAACATCACCGGCTTCTTGATAATAAGACTCGCCCCCTTTGACCTCGTCAAAGTGAGATTGTAATAAACGGTTTAAATCGGCAATTTCGTCATCGGTCATGTTCTTTGCCGCTAAACGTGCCGCCATGCCTTCAAGTGATTCACGCACTTGATACAGCTCTATCAAGCCTTGCGGAGATAACGCCACCACACGAGCGCCTACGTTGGCTTTACGCTCAACAATATGACACGACTCTAAACGGTTAATGGCTTCACGGATCACGGCTCTACTCACTGCATACTTTGTCGACAATTCAGTTTCGCTCAATTTAGAGCCGGCCTGAATACGACCTTCGACTATATCGTCTCTAAGGGCTACAAAGGTCTTATCTGCAGAAGTAATCGGCTGGATCATATTCATACCTTGGATAATAAAAACTGACATTAAAAAACAGCTACACAAAACAAGTTGTCGACAATATAGCACCTTTAAATCGTATAACAACCCCAAAAGGCACTTTTTGTCGACAATTAATCCAATTCATCATAAAGCGTTAGCGATTACCAATTTATGACACCACTCAATAAACCTTAAGTCAGCCCATGCTAATATTAGCCACCACGGTATAACTCATCACGCCTTTGTGGTTCGATGATTACTCAGCTATCTGTACACACTATGTTGGGTTACACTCCTCTTTATAAAGTGATTGAGACATCGATTAATCCAACAATAAATAGAGCAATAAATACAATAAGGGTCTCTTGATGAGCCAACATTTAGCCTGCCAACTTGAATTGATCCATTTGTTTGTCCATGTCGTTAATGCCGGTGGTTTTTCATCTGCAGCACAAGAGTTAAAGTTGCCCATTGCCACTGTTAGCCGCAAAATTAGCAAATTAGAACAAAGCCTCAATACTCAGTTGATAATGCGCAGCACCCGTAAACTTCGATTAACTGAAGAAGGTGGGGCATTATTTGACCGTTACTATAATGTGGTGGCGCAATTTGATCGTATTTGTGGTCAAACTATTAATGAGCCGCAAAGTACCTTACGGATATCGACACCCGTTTCGATAACCTCGATGATATTAATTGAGGCCATCAATGACTTTTCCAAACAACATCCGCACATTCAACTGCACATCACCCAAAATAACAGCACCATTGATTTGATAGATGAAGGAGTCGACGTTGCCATTGTCGGTGGCGCACAACCAGACTCATCTTGGGTATCAACATCGTTGGGAGTATTAAATTACGGCCTGTATGCATCACCTGAGTATGCCAAGCAACTCATTGAACTTCGCCACCCGCAGCAGCTAGTTGATTATCAGTTAATTAAAGTGTGGCCGCTGTTTAACTGGACCTTAAAACATCACAGTGGTGAACAATATTATTACGATGGACCCGCTAAATTAACCCTAGGGGATTTACACGGCGCAATACGCGCAACTGTTGGTGATGGCGGGATTTTATATGGACCAGAATTATTTGTTAAACCACAACTATTGAATCAAGAGCTAGTACCTGTGTTACCTGATTGGGCTGGTGAGCATCGGCGGATCAGTATTTTGTATCATCAACGTCGCCAGCAACCCTTAAAAGTGAAATTGTTTATTGAGTTTATTCAGCAACGTGCTGCCACTATCTTCGACTTGTTCTAACTCGATTCGATTTTCGATGTTTAGATGCTTAGATGTTTAGATGCTTAGATGCTTAGATGCTTAGATGCTTAGAGTTTGAAGTGAAAGTTAAATCTACATTCGAATCTACATTCGAAGTTGAATTTTAATTGGAATTTTAGTTTGAATTTGAATTTGAAACTGAACGTTCTGATTAATAGCAGATTACTCTAACCTAAGTGGTGCGATTAATATTGCTATAGTTTAGCGTGATGCCATCGACTGACACACTCAATCAATGACAACACAAGCAACTAACCGCTAGTCACTAACCATTAGTATAAGTACACATTTAAACTACAGGCACCATGAGCCCCCACCACTAATGCTTGCTCAATATCAGCGGTTTTAGACGGACCCGCAATAAATAATCCTAATTCGCCTGGTTGTAGTGCCACTTGTTTAACCGCTTGGTGCATGTTGGCGACAATATTGTCTTTAGCCAACGCCAATATCAGGTTTTCACAAATAAAAGGCGTCACTCGATGACTGGGTTGATTAACCCAAATAGCGCCGTTTTCGGCTACACCAAGATCGCCAGGGATCACGGCATAGTCAATATCAGCCAGATCGTGAGCGGTCTCAGGCACTTGGCGATTACCTTTAATACCGTCCAATAACGAGATTACCTGCATATTTTGTTGGATCAATTCATCTACTGCCTGTTGTAACGCTGCTAAACCGCCTTCACTATGCAGCGTGCCCGCTACTGTGTTCAAACTTGCATTAAATTGGCCAACAAGATCATCATTGTTAGCAATAACATCCATGGCTGGCATGGCATGTTGAGCCAAAGCCGATTGCTTTAGTGCAGATAAAATAGTGTGTTTATTCGACATATTAACGACTCCGATTCTTATTATACCAGCTGGCAAAGCTAGACTCTGGTGCGACAGGCAACTCGCGATATTTACCCCATGCACCACTAAACGGCTTGAGTAAACTCCCCGGTAATACTCGCAGTGCTAATCTTGCTGCAGACATAGAGGTATTCATTAAGGTTTCATTGGCCATAAAACGGCCTACTAGCGGCATATAGCCACCTTTGCCATACGGCAACCTCTTAGCTTCTGCTTTCAAACGACGATGATGGGCAATAATTTTATCCAACGGCACCATCGTTGGGCACACATAAGTACAACTGCCACATAACGTACAGGCCCAAGGAATAGAGTTGGTATCGTCATGCTTAGCACCTACCGCAATACCAATAGGACCAGGAATCGTGTAGTTGTAGCTATAACCGCCTGAACGGCGATACACAGGACAGGTATTTAAACAGCCGCCGCAACGAATACACTTTAATGATTCAGCTAAAATTTTGTCTTTCATCATCTCAGTGCGACCATTATCAACAATGATCACATGCATCTCGCCGCCCTCTTGTGGACCGCGGTAAAACGATGAATAAGTGGTGATAGGTTGCCCAGTGGCATTGCGGGCTAATGTACGCAACAACACCCCAACAGAATCCATATCAGGGACCACTTTATCGATGCCCATTGAGTGCAATTGCAACTTAGGCAAGTTAGCGCCCATGTCTGCATTACCTTCGTTGGTACACACAACAATTGCACCTTGGTCTGCTATCGCCATATTGACACCGGTCATGGCAGCATCGGCAGTAAGGAATTTCTCTCTTAAATGCGCGCGAGCAGCACGGGTTAAATACAGCGGATCAGACTCACCCGCTTTAGTGCCTAACTGTTGATGAAATAACTCGCCTACTTCCTCTTTTTTCATGTGTATAGCGGGCACCACAATATGCGATGGTGGCATATTGGCGAGCTGAATAATTCGTTCACCTAAATCGGTATCAACCACTTCAATGCCGTGGCGTTCTAAATACGGATTCATGTGGCATTCTTCGGTTAACATCGATTTTGATTTAACCAGTTTTTTAACCTTATGTTTCGCTAAAATCCCATGAACAATTTCATTGTGTTGCTGGGCATCGCTAGCCCAATGCACCTTAATGCCATTACTCAAGCATTGTTGTTCAAATTGCTCAAGGTACTGGGCTAAATGGCTCAAAGTATGCAGTTTGAGTTGCGAGCCAAGCAGCCTTAGTTGTTCCCATTCAGGCAAACTGCCTGCAGCGCGATCACGTTTTTCACGTAATGCCCACAGGGCTTTAGAATGCCAATCAACTCGGGTTTCATCGCGACAAAAAATATCAGCTTTATGGGCATGCACCTTAGAACCCGATGCGGTATATAGTTCGGTCATAGTGGCTCCTATAAAGCATCATTAATGATTTGGGCAATGTGACGGGTTTCAATCGGTAATTTTTGACGACGGATCATGCCATCTAAATGCAGCAAGCATGAAGGGTCAAACCCCACGACATACTTAGCACCCGTTGCCGCATGAGCTTGGGCTTTATCTTTACCCATTTTGGCCGACACCGCGCCTTCATCAACCGCAAACGTGCCGCCAAAACCACAACATTCATCAATACGAGCAGGATAGACAATCTCGAGCCCGGCAATGTTACCCAATACCGCTTCCACTTTATTAAAGCGTTGTTTACCCATTTGCTCTGTCGGCGTCGCTAAATTAAGCATACGAATACCATGACAGCTCATTTGCATGCTTATTTTGGCCGCTACAGGGCGGGCAAAAGCTTTAATCGGGGCAATATCGTGCAAAAACTCCGTTAACTCATAAAGCTTACCGATGACCTCTTGGGCTTCTTGGCTGCCATCAAACTCATGGAAGTTTTCTTTAGCCGCCACCAGACAACTGGCAGCAGGACACACAATGGCATCACAATCGACACCTTTAAAAGCGTTGAGTAATTTAAGGGTGGTGTTTTTTGCTTCATCAAAGCAACCCGAGTTTGTCATCGGCTGACCACAACAGGTTTGCCCAGCAGGAAATATGACTTCATGGCCTAACTTTTCTAATAATGTCAGTGTTGCAATGGCCACATCTGGCATCATTTGATTCACTAGACACGGTATAAATAGTGCTATTTTCATAAATTGGTATTATCCCCAGGCGCGTTATTACACATCGTCTGAGTGAGTTTAAAATCAACTCAGCAATGGCTAACGACTCATTATCGAGCCATCAATGTATGCTTATACCCTTATAAAATGTAGTGCTAATTAAGCAAATATCGCGGCAGACTTTTTCACTTTTGATCTGAATACGCTTTCATCAGCACCAAAAACTCACATCAATAACAACAAAAGCCGCTGCCCACAAATGAATCAGCAATGAATAAGTGCAACACCATGGTATACATCGATAAATGCTAACCAGTAGTTAACAATCTTTATAAATTCAAGTCAGTAGCCTGCGACATTGTGTCGCAGTTTGGTGTTTTTATATTGTCAGAATGGTTGAGGTTAAGCACAATCATGTGATAGGTAACGTCGGAAACATCCCCCCGTTTTAATAACTTATATCTAACTGACGTTATCGATTTTTGGTACACACTTTGGCGTTGTTTGGTTGATGGCTTTGAGTCGCAATCAAATGTCTACTCAATGCTTGGTGACTTTACTCAGCCTCTATCTGCTATGGGAATGGGGATAAAGGCTGATTAAAGGTATCAGTTTAAATCTGAATAAGATTATTGGGCCTCTATTGATATAGAGGCCTTTTTTTATGGTTTTTTCACTTAAATTTTATACCTACACCCAATGAGACTAGCGCCCCAATTAAGGTTGTGATGACCACAGAGATCAGTGAGCCAATCAGTACATATTCAGTCATGCTTCGGTTGGCTGATTGATTTAACTCACCAAATCTGAATATCGACTTAGCGGCTAATACAAAACCCACTGCGGCATAGCTGCCCACCAACATAAACGTCAGTATTAATAATCGCTCTAGGTAACCAATCAACTCGCCACCCGCAACAAGGCCGCTCACATTTGCTGTCTTATCACTAACAAGTTCTGCAACACCATCGGTGTCGGTAACGGCGTCTGTGTCAGTATCCATTGCTGAGTTAACGATGGGATACTTATTCAACACAGCGCCAATCACAATTGAAGTTGGCTTTAGAATGAGTACATAAGCAAACACCACCAACACGCCATCAGAGAAACGTTCATGCTGTAACACTGCATCAATCGATGCGCCATCTGCAACATGAAAAGCAATCGCAGCCAGTACTGAAACATGCAAAGCCTGATCAATAACAAAGTAGGCTAACTTATCTCCCTTTGGTGTAGTGACCTTCCATAAATCGATAATAAAATGACTTACCGCGACAATAACGATTAAGCAAACCGTTGAACGCCAATCAATTCCTAGTGCCATTGCAGGCAGTAATAATGCAACACCCTGTAAAGTCGCGTGAAGGTACAACTCAGGTGAACGGTAAGTGCGAGCTTTTTTAGCTTCTACCCACCGATCGGTCTGAAGATAAAAGTCACAGATGGTGTGAATTAGTAAAAATGGAATGAGCACGCTGAAAAAATCAAACATACTTGAGCCCCGCGACTTTCTTTATAAACCGACAATTTAACTCATGGATCAACGGCCAACCAGACGCTTTAAGTGACTTGCTGACAGTGGCTGTAGCCACATCGAGCATGTTAGCTAACTCACTAATCGACAAATCCTCATTGGTTCGAAGCATTGGCAACATCACTTCACATTGGCGCGCAGTTAAGTCGTTAAGTTGCTTATCAAGATACTTAAACAGTAAGTCAAAATACTCAGTAAGAGCGATGCTATCGGAGCTAAACAATAATCGGTCATTCTTAAGGCCACTGAGTCCGCGGCCAGACAGCACAAATGCTTGCCCCATCGACTCCGACACCGACTCACGTAAATCAGCATTTGCAGCAATTGCAAAACTAATCCGGCTATCAAACTCTTTACCAAGCGCCTTAATGCCAATCCGGTATATAACGGTATATCTCAACGCATTTTCAATATCATGCACGACAGACTGAAACTCATCACCGCGCTCAATACTGTGCGCATTTTCGCTATGCCCCTCGCTAATCCATGTCTGGATAGATTTGATCCGTTTAAGTAGTTGCTCAAACTGCGCAGAAGTTAGCTTTGTTGAGTCAACAACATCGCCAACAATCACGGCTATAGGTTTATTGGTAGGCTCCACATAACGCTCCTTTGTTTGCAGACTTAGACCAATTTAGCCAAAAATGGCTAATAATGCAAGTTTAGCCATTTTTGGCTAATAACGACTAAGAGCATTGATAGCACACAGGCTGATTTAGCCGTTTATGGCTAAAAATAAACATTTAGCCACTTTAGGCTAATGATAATATACCAGCTTAATCGTCAGATACGTTGAGAAAACCATCCTGACGCAGGTGACATAAAGCATGACACCAATCAAAGCTGATAGATTATCTCACCATTACGACGAGCAGCTTAAATGCGAACATCCACCTACCCCAAAGAACTCTGATGCCTTGAGTCGATAGTATTTGTCTTCAACTTCTTGAGACTGCTCTGCGTATGGCTGAGTCATCACCTTCTGCAATTCTCGAACGAGTGCATAATTGCCAACGCTAGCTTGCTGATAAGCAGGTACTAACAACCACTCTCGCAAAGTAAATTTAGGGTTAACGCGTTGCATCTGCGCAATAATATCATCACGGCTACGTGGTTGTGCGTCTGCATCTGCATCTGCATCTGCAATAAGCATATTGCTATTGTCTTCGGTACCAAGCAATGATTGCCATTGTGTCAGCCAAGCAGACCAGCGTTGCTCCAATCCTTGTGGCCCTTGCGATAAATCTCGATAGAAACTGTTAGTCAGTGGACCAATATCATCAGGCAACGACGAAAGCTCACGGAAGAATATTGTGTAATCCACTGGGGTTTGCAGCATCAGCGTTTCAAGCTCATTAAATAACGCCGCATCAAAAGTGTTAAGCCCAAGCTTAGCCGTCCACATCTGCTCCATCTTTGTTTGCATCTCGGTGGCAAAACCATCGACCAACTGCTGGAGCTGTTCTAGATAATCTGGTGTAGACATCAATAATGGGCTTAATGCGGTGCAAAACATCAAGAAATTACGTTCTGCTGCCACGCCTTGATTCAAAAATGCAAAATGTTGCCCGCCACCCGTCCATGGTTGATATTGTGGATTGAACACATCGCAAAATCCAAACGGACCGTAATCGAGCGTAAAGCCACCAGCGGCACAGTTATCGCTATTAAAGTTACCCTGACAATAACCAATACGGATCCAGTTCGCTATCAGTGACGTCAAACGGCTACGGAACTCACGCGCCAGTAAAAGCACTTTCTCTTCGTTAGTGAGTTTTTGGTCGATAACATCAGCGTATTCACGATCAATTACATGCAACATCAGTTGTTCAAGCTCTGCCATCGCTTGCGGGTGTTCCTGCGTGCGGGCACGGCGACCAAATAGCTCAAGTTGGCCAACCCGAATAAACGAAGGTGCCACACGTGTCGAGATAGCAACCGCCTCACTAATCATTTGGTCAGGATCTTGTGCGTTAGAGCCCTCAGAATACCAAGGCCGCTGCACCGTCTCGGTTTTAGACACATACAAACTCAGCGATCGCGATGTTGGTACGCCAAGCGCGTGCATGTGTTCTTGCGCGAGAAACTCACGCACACTGGATCGCAGCACAGCGCGACCATCCGCACCGCGGCAATATGGCGTGCGACCACCGCCTTTAAGCTGCATTTCCCAGCGTTTATCGTTAATCACAGCCTCAACCACAGAAACGGCTCGACCATCGCCGTAGCCATTACCCGTTCTAAAAGGACATTGTTGGATGTATTCGGTACCAAAAATGGACAATGCATATCCACACGCCCACCCAACCTTACTCATGGGTACAGGAACGTTCGAAAGATCGCCGGAGAATAAGCTCATAAAATCGGCAGACTGCGCCATGCTGTCAGCAAAACCCAATTCAGCAAACAAGCTGCTGCTGTGTGCTACATATTCTGGATTTTCAATCGGTGTTGGTTTAACAGGCACATAGTGGCCCGAAAATACTTGTCGCGGCGCGTGGTCGTCACCATTAGCTGTCGCGTCAGGATCGCTGTTGAGCGTGTCCATCAATGAGTAGTTGACCAATTTAGCGAGATCGTCGACTGTCTCGACAGTAAGGGGAGTTTGCTGGGACAGTTGATTAGTCATAGGGATACCTTGTTGTTTGAGTCGAAGGGTTGTTCACAACTTGATGGTTCATCGTGTCGACGATGATTCGATTTGTTCGATTTCTGGAAGCGGATCTTGTCAGCATATGTCGAAGGCCTGCGCGGTATAATTAGAAAGAGCCTGAGAGAAATGGATGGAACCGACACCCATGGTAACGACTCGTTATACTAATGGAAAGCTTAGCTTGCTGCATCTGCAAAATTGATATCATGTCATAGGGTATCTATTCTGACTTATGGCCTGCGGCCACTAACGTCGTGGCGCTTCACCCACACCAGATTTATCAAACTTCGTTTGAATTAGATCGCAAGGTTCCACCCTGCACGGGCCAAAAGGGGATCAACAGCAATCCCCTCTTGGATCACCCTTGCCGTTCCGGCAACATTTTCGCTATTTACAAAACAATAGCGGCGAAAAAATTGCGACGGAAAGTAATCCAGCTTTTAACTTCATTTGAATCCTGCCTCGGACTTATTCGAAAATGCTAACGCTTACGATGGTACATCCTGTACCGCGAAAGCTAAGCTCACATCCATGTGAACTTCACGCTATTTTCTTCAACGTCCTCAAGTTCAGAGTTGAATCACACTAATTGCGAGCAAGGTATGCAAATCATTTATGCCCCATTCCTTGCTAGGGATGCCAATTCGCCAATTTCAACTTACTGAATAATTTTCAGTCTATTCGGGTAATAAAGGTTTGCTCGTCATCCACAAAAGCTACAAAGCCGCCGTGATAGATAAATACCCGACCATGCCCCTCAACTAAGCAGGCAAGCTGTGGGTCCAAATCTTCTTCGTTACCCTGTCTTTGATATGTACCGATATCGGTGATTACGCCGCTGAGAGTAGGCAAATATCTATAAGTTCGCTTTGCTTGATCAACCAGTTTCAATTCGCTGGCGGTAGAGAAGCAAGAGGGTATCGTACCGGCTTCTTCAATAAACATAGTTTTCAGTTCTTCAAAAGCTGTGATAACTAGCCAGTCGATGCCGTTAACATGATGGATAAACATTGAATTTCTCGGTAATTCTGATGCGGAGATTTTAACATGACCAGGGGCAGAACGTAGTCGAGATTTAGTAATTCTGTGCAATTTACGGTCATTCACTAGGCCACCTTGAAACATGTCTTTGCCCCATTGTATTTCAGTGTCATGACGCTGTAGTGGAAGTGGACTTCAAATTTTAATACTTTTCTTTATGCCAGTCCTAGATCCTCTGAGTAACCAATAAACTTGGAATGGTAATAGTGTTGGTTAACTGTCGTTTATGTGTGCGTCAGCTACATCAATGGTAATAAGCTATTGATTAAAAAAGGAGGGGGCGGTACTTTATTTCCCTTGAAAAAGCTGGAACAGTTCAATTATCTTCAGTAGATAACTTATGGAAAGAGTAATGATTAAATTAAAAACCACTGAATTTAATGGCATGACGCCTTCCATTGAATACTTTGAGCTCAATAATGATATGTACAATGAGATTTTAGCTACTAGGAATCTTATTATGCGTGTCTATAACCTAGAGTCTTCTTTTGATAATTTGATTGAGGCGTACAAAGACTTTAAAGTTGCAATTCACCGAGAGAACGTCAACCGCCTTACGATGGGAAGCAAGCTCGATTACGTGTTTAACCATGAGTCTCGCGCCAGGCTAAATAGATGCCTTAACAGTGTACTGAACCAAAGTAAATTCTACATGGATTCGCATATTTATAAAGGTCAACAAAAGTCATTTCTTTTAAATGTGACCGGTGAGCCTGAATTGCATAAATTAATCGTAGAGGAGTATGTTGCTGAACATCATGCCAACGGACTCTACTTCTTAGGTTCAGTGCTGCGAAACATTGCCCAACACAGATCTTCGTTAGTAGACAACCTATCCGTAGGTTTTGATGGAGGTTTAGCTGACAAGACAATTGTTGCTCGCTTCACTTTACCATTATCTAAACAGAGCATTCTTGATGACCCGAAGATTAAAAATTCTAACAAGCGTGCTATCAGTGAATCCAATTTTGTCCTTGATGTTAATGTGATTCTAGATGGCTTCGTTCATTCAATATCAAAATTTCAAACACGAAACCGAGAATTGTCAAAGAAAGCCTTTGACTCAGCATGGAACTACTGGGAGAGACTTACTAGTGAATTGCAAAAAAAGCATAGTACCACTGCCAATTCGTTCGAAATAGTGGAGTTTGATGAAGGGGGAAATGAACAACAACACTTCAACACTTGCACTGATTGGATGCAGGTTGTTCCTCACCTTAGAAACAAGAACTATGGACTGATAGATCCATCCAAAGTCGAGTTGTCTAATAAGCCACGGAATAGCTAGAAGAGCTATTGTGCAACTTACCTAGCAAACAACTACGGGATTAAGTTTGTGATGCTGCTGTTAATGTTACTGCTCTCGAATTATGCACAGATTCTAACCCACTTTTGCCCCGTTATGAGTTAATCACGATTTCTGACTTGCATCATTTATCTAATGATAGAAACCAAATATCGACTTCGAAATCTATAAAGCAGTGACCAAAATAGATGTGCCACTACACAGATATAAACCTTAGAGGTAATTAAAAATGTATAATTTTCGTAGTTATATTGTTGGCGGTTATGCATATTATAGAAGTAAAAGTTTTGGCCATTCTGGGGCAGTGTCTATGGTATTGCTTTCATCATTAGGTTTTGTTTTTCTCATCTTGCATGGGGTGTTAAATGCAAATGATGTTAGTATTTTTTCAGATGTTAGCGTGAGCGGGTATTTTTTTATATTTTTAATATGTGCTTTATGGCTATACATTTATTCACTTCTTTGTAAAAGGTTAAAAATATATGAACTTGATTTTGAAACCAGTATAGACCCTAGAAAAATTAGGTTGCATAGCTATGTAACATATTTTTTTATTACGATATTCATTGTTGTTCGAGTTTTTATTTGAACATTTAAACGAGACACCCATTGTTTCGGGCCTAGGCCCCAGCGCGTTATAGTTTGGCTGCTCGGGTTGTTTCTCTACTGCTTGTTCGACTTGTTCATCGAGATGGTATTTTGTGGTCCATTCTCAGCGGAAGCCTGGTCCAAGCAATTCTGAGTACTGGTCCATGAGTTGCGAAGCAGTGGTCCATTGTGGGCGGAATATGCAATTAAGAGTGGCTTCTGACGTCTGGTTTTCTTGTCCTCCCGTTGGGCTGTCTGTTTAAGGCGTTGTGCCATACAAAAAGTAATTCAATAATAACTAAATTAGCAGCGCCACTGGCTCGTTTCTGTCCAAAAATAAGCTAGATAACTTCTAAAGTAGTGCCCAACTTTCGTTAGCCAATACAGTTTCTTCTTGGTCTGGTATGGACTAAGCGCCACAACGGTCATGGCTATGTGCAAGACCTAATAGGTTTAAAGATTTAGTGGGGTCAGGGTAAACTTTTATAAAAAGTAAATTGAAACATTGGCTTTTCTAAAACGTTACTGTCCATAAATGAGTCAGAATCCATGATTGGGAATGGTTAAATTCAACTCTGAACTTGAGACCGTTGAAGAAAATAGCGTGAGCCTGACAGGACGTCAGGCTAGCTTTCGCGGTACAGGATGTACTATCGAAAGCGTTAGCATTTTCGAGTAAGGCCGAGGCCGATTACAAACGAGATTCAAAGCTGGATAAATCCCCATGGCGACTTTTCGCAGCTCTTATTTTGTAAATAGCGAAAATGTTGCGGGGCGGCTGGGAGTTCCAAGAGGGAACAGCCGTTGGTTTCCTCTTGGTCTGGTGTGGGTGAAGCGCCACGACGTTGGTGGCCGCAGGCCAATAAGCAATAAGCAATAAGCAATAAGCAATAATCTAAAAATAAACCTAAATTCATGCTCAATACCATTACCGAAATAACGCTATAATCGACCGATTTATGGTGGAGTTTATCGATGAGAATTCAAACGAAGTTTTAAAACTCTGGTGTGGGTAAAGCGCCACGACATTGGTGGCCGCAGGCCATGAAGCAATATCTAAAAACACCCTTTGTCCAAAGTAGGACAAACACCCAACTCCCCTATTCTACCGATTATCTGCCGTTGGCTTTTTCAGCAATTTGCGCTGCAAAGTTCTGCGGTGCATCCCCAGTTGGCGGGCAGTTTCTGATACGTTACCATTGTTGGTGGCGAGGACTTGTTGAATGTGTTCCCATTCGACCCGTTTGGGGTTAAGTGGTAGTTCTTCAATATCACCATAAGTCGTTGTAGTGTCTGGTGTGACTAATAATGCATTTAATAAGGTTTGGGTGTCGACGGGTTTGGCGAGGTAATTGTCTGCACCGAGGCGGATGGCTTCTACTGCAGTGGCGATGCTGGCAAAGCCAGTGAGCAATACCATGTGGACGTTGGGTAATAATTGTCTTAATGGTTTAATTAACGACAAACCATTATGTTCAGCCAATTTCATGTCTAACACGATATGCGTTGGCACAAATTGCCTTGCCATTAATAAACTGTCGCTGGCGTGATGGCAGGTTTTACACTCAAAGCCATGCTTACCGAGGCGGCGGGCTAAAATGGCGGCTAGGGCTAAATCGTCTTCTATAATCAATAGCTTGTTCATGATGTTCTCAATTCAGCTTGTATTTATTTCAACGTCTATTTACTTCGATTCGCTTCTATTCGTTTAAAATAGCTTCTATTCGTTCAAAATAGCTTCAACTCGTTTTTTATACGCTTAACGGCAACGTCACGATGGCTTCTGTGCCACATTCTGGGTGAGGTTTAAGGTATAACTTACCGCCTAAACGCTCGAAGCTGGTGTGACTTAATAATACCGCAATGCCCATCCCTTTGGGACTTTTCACCATGTTACTGCCTAAAGTTTGCAATACATGAGTCGCAATGCCGACACCGTAATCACGAATAGTCATAGTCAGCTGATTGGGTTGTGACAAGCCAATATTGATATCTACGCGGGTCTGGTGTTGATTATCTTCACTGGCTTGAATGCCATTTTGAATTAACGCCATTAATGCAGGCAACAAGCTCATGTCGGTCATTACTATACGTGACTCAACTTGTGGTGCTATGGCGATATTCAGTTGTGCTTCTGGCATCAATAAACTGATTTGCTCGGTTAAGATTGCCACTAACTTATCGACCCGCTGTTGTGCTAGTTTTTGCTCCCGTATCGATTCTGTTGCTAACCGTAAGTCAACTAAGGTGACTTCGCAACGATTCAGTGCTTGCTGCATTTCGCTGATCAATTCCAGTTGTTCAGCATCATGATGGGTATCGACTAACTCATCGGTGAGTAAACGCAATGTGGCTAACGGCGTTGCCAATTGATGGGCCATTTGCGCTGATACGGTGCCTAAGGCCAATATCTTTTCCTGGCGTAACTGGCCTTCTCGTAAATAGCGCAGCTCGGCATTTTTTTGTCTTATTCGTTTGGCAATAAAACCCACCGTGACGGTTAACACTAATGCCGAAATAACAAAATTAAACCACATGCCTAAATAGTGCGAGCCCATGTCCATACTGTGGCTTGCAGGCATAACATGATTTGCAGCCATTGCCTGGTTTGCTTGCATAACGTGGTTAATTGGCATTTGGCTCATGTCATGGTCCATTACCGAGCCACTATTTTGTTCGGTGATATCAACAATCATCAAAGTATAAAATATCGTCGATACGATGGTTAAGCACCACGGTGCCCATCTGGGTAAGGTAATCGCTGAAATCGCAATCGGTAATAGCAGTAATGAGACAAAGGCATTGGTTGCTCCACCGGTAAAATATAACCAGGTAGCCCAGAACAAGGTGTCTAATAATAAGGTTAAAAACAACAAACCATTGTTGTTCATGCTGAGTCGATGAAATCGGTAGCTAAAGCCAACATAACAGGCTTCAAAAATGAGCACGTAAGACAAGGTTACTGGAGGCGTGGTTAAGCCAAATAAGTCGGTGGCAAACAGAATAAGGCCAATTTTAAGGCCCCAATTGACTAATCGCAGTAAGGCTAATTGGTGTTGATTAGCACTTAAAGGCACGTTAACGTTCGTCATGTAACCGTTTCCTCGTTCGGTAAAGCATCATAGGCCACTTAGCATTGTCCGATCTGCGTGGCCAGATATTAGACGTCAGCTCAGTGGTGATGATTACACTGTACTCAATAAAATGCTGGTTTCACTATTGAGTACCCCTTCAATGGTGCGAACTTCCCTCAACACTTTATCAAATTCTTCTAAACTGGTGGCCCTAATATCGGCGACTAAATCCCAAGCGCCGTTAGTAGTATGCAATTTTTCGAGTTGCGGTATGCCCCGGAGTTTATTGATCACTTGGGTTGTTGAGCGCCCTACTACTTCAATCATCATAATGGCCCGCACCACATTAGATTCAATTTGTTCGTGTGCGCGAATGGTAAACCCTAAAATAGCGCCACTACTAACCAATCTGTCTAAACGGTTTTGCACCGTCCCGCGTGAAACTTGTAATACTTGCGCCAGCTTAGAAATTGATGCTCTGGCATCTTTACGCAGGATAGAAATAAGCTGTTTGTCGAGCGTATCATACAAATAAGGGTGGGCAGATTGATGTGGTGGTTGCATGGTGTTAAGACCTTATTTGGAGAATAATTGTCATTTTGTAATATACAGCCTAGCATTATGACAAATAATAGTTAAATTATTACAACATAATAGCATTTTGTTTAGCAAAGACACTCGATAAGCTTAATCACAGTCTTATTTAGCGTTTGGTCAACATGACCAAACGTGTCAACTAAAGTGATTAATATAATGAATATAGCCATCAATAAAAAGTCTTCAAATGTTGCCTTTGTCAGTGTCACAGCCATGTTAGCCTTACTCAAACACGTTGGCACTGAGGCGTTTCTATTAGGGTTAACAGACTATATTGAACAAGATTATCGTCGTTGGGAGTTATTTGATAAATCACCACGTTTTGCCAGCCACTCAACTGACGGCGTGATAGAGCTAATGCCAACCAGTGATCAACAACAATTTAGCTTTAAATACGTCAATGGCCACCCTAAAAATACCCATATCGGTTTGCAAACTGTCACCGCTTTTGGTGTGTTGTCTGATGTGGCCAGCGGTTATCCTGTTATGTTGTCTGAAATGACCATACTCACCGCACTTCGTACCGCTGCAACCTCCGCCATGATGGCTAAATACTTGGCCCCACGCGGCGCCACTACCTTAGCGATGATAGGTTGTGGAGCTCAATCTGAGTTCCAAATTTTGGCCTGTAAAGTGGTGTTAGGGATTACCAATGTCAGAATTTACGATATTGATCCAAGCGCAATGGCTAAATGCCAGCATAACCTGGCAGACCAGGGCATCACACTTACGTTATGTGATTCAGCTGAAAGTGTTATCGAAGGCGCTGATATGATCACTACTTGCACTGCCGATAAACGTAATGCGACTATTTTAACCAGCAAAATGGTGCGTGATGGAGTACACATCAATGCCATTGGCGGCGATTGCCCTGGTAAAACAGAACTTGAAGCAGACTTACTATTACGTGCCGATGTGTTTGTGGAATATGAACCACAAACCCGTATTGAAGGTGATATCCAGCAACTAGATGAAACGTTTGCCGTTACAGAGATGTATCACGTTATTCGCGGTGAGCAACAAGGTCGCACCCACGATTCACAACTGACTATTTTTGATGGTGTCGGCTTTGCAATTGAAGATTTTTCTGCATTACGATATGTACATGATTTAATTATGCAGCAACAAAGTCATCAGCAACTCGAGTTACTCACCAACCAAGAAAATCCACGGGATTTATTTGGTTTATTAACCCCAGCATCTCAAGCTAGTCGCTTGGCTGTAGGTGCATAATGGCCATTAACCCTCAAGCGCCATCTGCGGTGGTGATGATCCGTCCACATCATTTCAGTCCTAACCCTGAAACGTTGCCAGATAACAGCTATCAAAGCCATGAATTGGCCGAAGATGCTCTGCAGCTATCGCAACAAGCTTATGATCAAGTGACCCAAGCTCAGCAACTATTACAAACAGCAGGCATCACGGTGCACGTTTTTGAAGATACCACCACAGAAACACCAGACTCGGTATTTCCTAACAATTGGTTTTCAACCCATCTAGGTGGTCATGTTGCTATCTATCCTATGTATGCTAAAAATCGTCGTAAAGAACGCCGGACTGACATCATCGATATGCTCAAACAGCAATATCGAGTACAGGATGTTATTGATTATTCGGGCTTAGAATACGACAACATATATCTAGAAGGTACTGGTGCCATGGTTCTCGACCATGTTGAACGAGTGGCTTATGCGGTTCGATCCAAGCGTACCGATTCATTAGTGCTTGAGCGTTTTTGTACTCAATTTAATTACGAGCCAATGGTGTTTGATGCGCAAGATGAAGCTGGAGTACCGGTTTATCACACCAATGTATTGATGTGCATTGGCAGTGATTATGTCATGGCTGGGTTCGATATGATTAAAGACACTCAACGTCGTCAGCAAATTATTCAACGATTTGAAGACAGTGGCAGAGTGATTATTAACTTAACCGAAGATCAAATTCGTCATTTTTGTGGTAATGCACTTGAGTTACAATCAAAACAAGGCCGTTTTTTAGCATTATCACAACGTGCTTTTGATGCGTTAACACATGAGCAAATTGCGTTATTAACTCAAAGCGTGACTCTGCTACCATTAGATGTATCGGCTATAGAGATGGCTGGCGGTTCTGTTCGTTGTATGTTGGCAGGGATCCATTTATCGAAAAGATAAGCTTCAGCATCAACAAACTTTAAAAAGACTCTTAACAATAAACTCTAATAATAAAGAGAAGACTCAATAAAAGGAAGTTGCTAAATGATTAATGACATTATATCGCTCACCAACAATGTGTTGTGGGGCGAATACCAAGTGCTCATTTATATATTGGTATTTGCCGGTGTGTGGTTTTCATTGAAGTTAAGATTTATTCAACTTCGCCATTTTGGTTATATGTTTAAAGTAATGAAAGGCAGTACTCAAGGTGACAAATCGGGCATTAGCTCGTATCAAGCCTTGTGTACCGGCCTTTCTGCCCGTGTTGGTACTGGTAATTTAGCCGGTGTCGCCATGGCAATATCACTCGGTGGTAGCGGTGCGGTATTTTGGATGTGGGTTATCGCGCTACTGGGTATGGCGACCGGATTTGCCGAAAGCATTTTAGGTCAGCTATATAAAGTGCGAGACGATCATAAAGAATACCGCGGAGGACCCGCCTATTATATCCGCGCAGGACTGAATAAACCTTGGTTAGCGGTACTATTCGCATTATGTTTATTCCTGGGTTACGGCATTAGTTTCAGTGCCATGCAAGCCAACACCATCACCGACGCACTCAACCACACCTTCGAAATTTCACCGGTTTATTCTGGAGCGGTCATTACTTTAATTGCTGGCATCATTGTTATGGGAGGCCTTCGCAGCATTGCTCGTTTTGCCGAGTTCGTAGTGCCTTTTATGGGCTTAGCATTTATTTTGGCAGCGGTAACCGTCACCATTATTAATATCCAACAAGTCCCTGGGGTATTGATGGATATTATTAACTCTGCTTTTGGGTTAAATGAAGCAGCAGCTGGTGCGCTCGGTGCTGCAATTAAAAATGGGATTCAACGCGGGTTATATTCTAACGAAGCCGGCGCCGGTAGTGTGCCACATGCGGCAGCGGGCGCCACTCCGGTTCCTAATCACCCGGTTGCGCAAGGTTACGTACAAATGCTTGGGGTGTTTATTGACACTATGGTGTTGTGTAGCTGTACCGCCATTGTGATTTTATTGGCTCAAGGCAGTATTGGCTCTGAAATGGAAGGTATTCGGATCACTCAAAACGCCATGACTTACCATATGGGAATAAGCGGCGATATGTTTGTTGCCATCATTATTACGCTATTCTCTTTTACGTCTGTAGTAGCAAACTACGCCTACGCAGAAAGTAACTTGCATCTGTTTAAACTCGATAACATCTATGGCCGCACCATTTATACACTATTGTATTTAGGCATGGTGTATTGGGGAGCCAACGCCTCATTAAAAGAAGTGTGGAACATGGCCGACATGGCACTAGGTTTAATGACGGTAGTGAACATCAGTGCCATTATGCTGTTAACCCCGACCATCGTAAATTTAACCCGTGATTATCAAGTTAAACTTAAAACCACTAACAAGCCTGAGTTCAAACTGGCCGATGTAGAAATACAAGGTAAAACCGAAAAAGGGGTTTGGTCTTAGCCTTTAATCAGCGCATTTTTACAATGGATTTAACTTGAGTGTAAATTGAGCGCTTAGTTTTGAAAGCGGAATTGAATACATTAGTTCAATTCCGCTTTATCGTTAATAACGGCTCATTATAGCCGTACTAATATAACGCCAATATCAAAATGCCACCATTACATCATTACTAGTACAACGCTAATGTCACAACACCAATATCACAATACCACTCATGCTTATCCACTGCATTTACCCGTCAATTTTGTAATTCAAATAACCTCTCGTGAATGCAGCTTTGTTGTTTAATCGACATTATTTGCTCAATTAGAAATCGTTCATATCAAATCCATAATTAAGCATAATCAGCAACAATGGCCATTATGGTTAAAAAATTGCCAAAAGATACTGGCCTTATCTCATAGGGTTAACGTAAAATAGCCAACTAACCAAAGAGGATGTAATGGCTAATATTTCTAAATTTGATCGCGATGACGTACTTGAAAGAGCAAAAAATCTGTTTTGGCAGAAAGGTTTTTTGGCCACATCAACGCGAGAAATTCAAACAACTATGGACATGCGACCAGGCAGTATTTATGCCGCATTTGGTAGTAAAGCTGATTTATATCAAGCGACACTTATTCGTTATGCTCAAACGGGCGAACGTAATTTGAATAATATGTTACAACAACATGATCGTGCATGGGTTGGATTAACACATTATCTACGTGGGCTGGTTAAACCATGCTGTGAAGGTTCACCCAGTGAATTGTGCATGTTAGTAAGGACGTTATCTGAATTAGATGAATCTCATCTAGATACATTAAACGTTGCCCGTGAGCAGCTCAACAAATTTGAACAACGATTTGCCAGTATTATTGACCAAGCCAAACTTGAAGGCGACTTACCTGCCCATTTAGACAGTCAACTCACGGCGAAGAAAATTCAAATCAACATTATTGGTTTGCGATCTTATTTAAAAGCAACCAATGACGTTGACACAGTGAGACAACAGCAAGAAGAGTTTTTTAAACAACTTGCTACTGCTTAAACACAAAAAAGCGCCTTATTGAGGCGCTTTTTTAATTCACGTTTTAACTCACATTTTAGTTAATGCCAGAATATCATGCTAACTATCGACTTTGTGAGTAGATCGTCGCATCTCAAATTCAAATAATAACAGCACTAACCATCGCAAATTGTATCAACACGGTTCAGTATCGTACAGATTACTTACGTGTCGCTCTTAACATCCACGCCGTTTTCTCGTGTATCCGCATACGGTCAGACACCAAGGCTACCGTTGACTCATCATCAGCAGCTTGTGCTAACTTAAGCACTTGTCGCGATGTTTTAACGACTTGCTCATGGCCTAGAGTAAGTAAGTCAACCATATCAGTAGAACTCGGCACACCTTCTACTTCTTTAATAGAACTCAGGCGCGCAAACTCTTTATACGTTCCCGGTGCGGCCACATCCAAGGTACGAATACGTTCGGCAATATCATCGACCGCTGTCGCAAGTTCAGTGTAATGTTCTTCAAACATTAGGTGTAATTCGCGAAAATGTACCCCGGTAACATTCCAATGGAAATTATGGGTTTGCAAATAAAGCGTGTAAGAGTCAGCCAATAAACTTTTTAAGCCTTCGGCAACTTTTAGTCGGTCATCTTTTTTTATACCAATATCGATGTCAGTCATTTTATTCCTCGTAAAGTAGAATTAATTAGTCATAACATTACAGCATTTGTATAAATGGTGATTACAAGCCAGCAAGATTAATAATAAACACCTCTACTATTAACATGTTGCTTACATTGTATCTCAGCGAGTATTTATCGTCGTTTTATTAAACCAATAAAAACACTCGCCGTTAAAACAAATATTACACCACTAATAAAACGGGTCTCAATTCAAATAAAGTGCATTTAGTAAAGCAAATGACTTAATTGAATGTCTACATAAATTAACGTCATAAACTCGCGTAAAATAAATCATTTCGAGTCAATCAATCGTGTTTTCGCTAACTCATCGTTAATGCTAGTGAGTATTTATACTAACATTACCACTTAATGGATCAACCGCTGGCCATTAAACTCTGTTAATAATTTTAGATTAATCTGCGTAACGAAACATTGAAGCGGAGCTCATATGGCTGCTCTACGCGGAAACAATACAAAATACATATATATGACCACCACAAGATTAATTAGCAACACAATCACACTGAGCAGGCTAAAGTGGCTCATCATTTCGTAAAGCTCAAAAGGTAAATAGATTGCGCCACTAAAAAGTGCAAACCATTGAGTCCAACGCATGTTATGCCATAAACCATAGGCTTCAATAAAGCGCACCAAAGTATATGCCGCAGCTCCTAATGCTAATAACGTCAGACTTGATTGCGATACCGATCCTATCGCTGCAATAAAAATACTCGGGTAATGACTTGCAGGGTTTAGGTGTAAATGCGTCACCCATTGTGTTGCCAACACCGACAAATTTGTACCAGCATACACATGTAAGCCTATTGCAGCCAATAAAGCCAATACTCCTTTACTTGCTTCTAGCATCGCTATAGCTCGTACCCCTTTATCTGAAGGTATCATCTCTCGCGTTTCCAGTTTAAACAGATTGACCTATCTTAACGGCTGTTAATAACCACGCCTATGAATATTTTATCGATAAAAAAAAGCACTTCGGTTGAAGTGCTTAGTCAGCGGATTTCATCCAGTTTATGGTAGAGAATAACGTAAAATACGTTTAACCACTTGGCTATATTGACGTAAAAAAGGCCCTGTATGATAAGCAATCCCATGGCGGGCAAATATTGCCACCACTTGTGGCGCCACTTGCTGGTAGCGTGACGATGGTAAGTCTGGGAACAAATGATGTTCTATTTGAAAACTCAAGTGACCTGTAAATATATGAAACAATTTGCCACCGAGAATGTTTGACGACCCTAACGCCTGACGATAATACCATTGACCTTGAGTTTCATTTTCACACTCTGCTTGGCTAAAGGTATGTACATCGGTGGTAAAATGGCCACAAAAGATAATGGTAGACGTCCATAGATTGCGAATTAGATTAGCCATTAAGTTACCACATATCACCCACAAAAATAGTGGACCTGCCAGCAGAGGAAATAGCAGGTAATCTTTGATTAGTTGCTTACCACCTTTACTAAAAAAGCGACGTTTGAGCTCACTAGCATCAACTTTTGATGATCGGTCTTGTTTCTTTTTACCCATAAAAACACGTTCTGCAGCGAGTTCATGGTAAGACACACCCCATTGAAATAGCATACTTAAATTAACGTAAGTAATAAATTGCCATAGGTTTTTAACCCGCCACGAAAAATCATTCGACAAACGCAGCAAACCATAACCAAAATCACGGTCCTTACCTATTACATTGGTGTAAGTGTGGTGTTCGTAATTATGGATCCGTTGCCAACTTTTACCATCACAGGCGATGTCCCAATCAAACTGACGCGAGTTAATATGAGGATCGTTCATCCAATCATATTGCCCATGCAGCACATTATGACCAATTTCCATATTGTCGAGAATTTTGGCGCTCGCTAAGCTCAACACCCCCACAACCCAGCATAGTGGATGGATAAACCCGAGCATCAATAACACACGACCGCCCCACTCTAAAGCGCGTTGCCACACAATCACTTTACGAATATAAGCAGCATCAGTGGCACCAACCTCGCTTAAAGTTTGGCGCTTTAAGTCATCTAACTCGTTAGCTAACAACTCAAAATTAATATTTTTATTCATCGATTTATAATTCCAACTCAAGTGGCGTCACTGCCTGAGAAATGCATAATTGGATCAATTGTTCACCTTGTTGCGATAGCTCACCGGTGCGTAAATTTCTAACCACGCCCGTTTTTTTCACACACTGGCATTGGTGACACACACCAATACGGCAGCCAAAATTGGCAGTTATTCCCTGTAGTTCTAAACCATTTAGCAAAGTATCGTTCGTTGCTAATATAAGTTGGGTTTGTTTGCCTCGCTGCGTTAACTGAATATGCTGGTGGCCGTTATCTGTTTGGGGCAATACCGGTGCTTGAAAGTACTCGGCTTGACGGTGTTGTGGCGGGTGATTAATGGCATCTAATTGGCAGTCAACATCTTGCTTAAACTTGCCGGGACCGCAGATCAACACTTGGCTCGCTGCTGGGCACTCCTGTAATGCAGCAGCTAAACTGTCGCCATTTTTACGCACCAACATTTTCACAGAGAGCTGAGGGATCTGTTGCGCTAAAGCAGTAAGTTCATCAACATATAAGTGCTCGCCGGCTTTAGCAAAATAGATGAGCTGAATAGGGCTTAATGATTGCAATACTGATCGTTCTATAGACAATGCCAATTGATGCAACATAGCCATAAACGGAGTAATACCACTGCCTGCAGCAACAAACCATAATGGGGTTTCAGGCAGGTCAACAACACTCTCACCTAGCACAAAATCACCTTGCGGCGCGCTTAAGTTAACATAACAACCAGCAGTGATATGCCAACTTAACCCTGAGGTAAAAGCGCCATTCGCGTTATGTTTAATGGTTAAGCGAATAACCCGTGTTTTGGGGTATTGAGCATGATGTTGTTCGGGCGACGACGAAATAGAGAAAGGCCGCGTCATTAACCGTCCATTTAGCTCAACCGTTAATAACACATGTTGGCCAGCTTTGGCTTGCGGCCAAGATTTTTGCGGGGCTAACTCAAGCTGTAATACATCATCGCGAAGCGGTTTAACTGACAAAACCTGGGCACGAAACCAGTGGGCTCGCCACGCAGGCTTAACACGTTGGATAAGCGGTTCGAAATAACTGCCTAATGATTCAGTATGAAATAAGGTTTTAGCAGTGACTTTGTTAAGTCGGGTCAATAAATTCATTTATAGCGTACACGTGTTAGCTCAATTTCAGCGCACGATTGTATGCTGAAATAACATCGAGGCGCAAGTGGCTGTTGACGCTATTTAACACATTATTAAAAAGGCGATTGAATGAGGCTTTAAATGACAACCCATTTCTAATAATAGAGATTATGACGATAAATAGTGGATATTGAGATGTTATCGAAATAGCAAATATAACGATTAAACACTCATGGGATAGCTTAACGGCGTGAGGTTTTAATTAAGCTTAACGGTTTTTGGCATCGAAATGACACTGGTGACATCGGTTTAATCGCCAGGACCAGATGATCTTTCAAGGTTGTTTTTGCAGCGAATTGTTGGTTATGACTTAAATAAAAGCAGATAACATAGTAGAAATGACCAACAAACGCTGTCCGAAGGGTTCGGCTAAAAAATTTTACTCTTTGTTGAGCTTAAAAGTGAACGCGAATAAGACCAATAACCAACGGAACCACAAACATAAATGATATGGTAATCAGCCCACCAAAGTTATTTAGCGCTGGTATATCGCCAATATTGTTAACGATATGCCATATAACACGCCTAAAAGAGTGCCGATGTGTTGTGGTGATTTTGTTGTCATATGATTAATGATTACTTTTGCTCTTGACCAAAGAGTCGTTCTACTTGTTTGTGCTCGTCTTCAGTTAACGAACCGTAATCTCTTGGGTATGACCAACCATAACCCCAGCGAAATTGGGTGGGTAAATATGGCGAGCCACCCACTCTTACACCGGCTAACATTAATAAAGCAATTTGCGGTTGGCCCACATTGGTAACACAGGCACGTAATGCTTTATCTGATGCGAGGCGTTCATCAAACGTGCCGCCCTTCCAATAGTCATAATCATGTTTTTGGCAACACGCTAACCATAATTCGCTTTGTTCAAACGTGCCATCTGGAAATGCGCTGCAACCATCACTAGTAAACGGTGCGAGTGTGTCCGCTACGACAGGATTAATTAACATCAATGCACTGGCGATAACGATGGCAGCATAATTTAGGCGGTAATTTTTCACGTTTTGCATCCAGCTTATCATTATTCAACTATCATGATGCCACAGCAACCATGACACTAATAGAAAACAAACGTTGCGTCGTGGTTAAATCCTCTGTTACATCAATGGTTAACTAATAATGAACCTAGACGAAAAGCCACACTAATAAACCATATTAATGTACCAAATGAGCAAACCATTTTTGGTACGGTTGATACACGTCGTAAAGCCAATTAAAGACTGCGGTATACACTAAAATAAAGCCTAAAACCCCAGCTTCTAATATTAAGGTGTCAATCAGACTTAATGCCAAATACCATGACACTAACGGAATCGTCACCAATAACATACCGCCTTCAAACCCCAACGCATGCACAATTCTAATGCCAATTTTACGCTCAACTCTATTTGGGCCGATTAACTTATCAAACTGCAGGTTGTAAACATAATTCCAAAGCATTGCAAATAGCGTCAACCCTATGCTGACAAGTAACATATCTAATGGATTTTTTTCAATTAATAATGCACTTGCAGGGACAATAATGGCCATGGCAACGAGCTCAAAAGACACGGCGTGAAACACTCTTTCTCTTCTTTGCATGTTTATCTCTATTTAATGGTGACGTTTTCGCTATTTTCATCCAATATAAAGATACATTAAAGTTAGTAAGTATCGGTAAAAACGATATGTATAGTATTGAACAGCTTGAAGCGTTTGTGCTGACAGTTAACACAGGGTCTTTTTCATCGGCGGCTAGAAGCCTTAATAAAGCCCAGTCGGTTGTCAGTCAGCATGTGATAAACCTTGAAATAGACTGCAATAGCGAGCTATTTGATCGCAGCGGACGTTACCCACAATTGACACCAGCAGGGAAAAAACTACTGCCCCATGCCCAAGTATTACTGAGCCAGCATCAACGCCTGCGTGATTGCGCCCAAAGCCTAGACCAACAAGCAGTATCAGAGCTAACGATTGGTTTAGATGAAGGCATCCCGCTGCAAAAACTGTCCAATATTATTAATGAACTCGAAACTCAATTTCCAACTATCACGCTTGAGTTTTTAACTGCATCAAGTATTGATATTATCGATATGATTGACACAGATCGGGCTGTGACCGGGATTATTTTCAGTGAGTTAACGATTCCGAATCACATTGATTTTGAATCAATCGGGTCAATTAAGTTTGATATGTATGTGGCAAGTTCTCACCCTTTAGCACAACAGGTGTGTGATAATTTAGCCAATTTAAAATTGCACCGCCAACTGTTAATCCGTTCGCGAAATACTAAATCCAGTAGCTTTCAGTCAGCCATGAGCCCAGATGCTTGGTACGCCGACAATTACTATATTTTGCTAGAACTGGCATTGCAGGGGCATGGTTGGTGTTTACTGCCCAATCATATTGCCAATAACTATGTTAATAGCGGTCAACTAGTTTTGTTACCGTCTGAATTTAAAGAGATTGGCTGGCAAGCGAATGTTGATGTTATACAGCACCATCGTTACAGTCACGAACCGGTATTTAAACAACTCAGGCATTCATTACGCCAATTATTGTCGTATTCAGCATGTTGATAAAACACTTATCAAAATTGTTATTTGAATCCACAATAACCTCGTAGTTAATGACATTAAACGAGAAACCTAATATGCAACAGCATCAAAAACCTCTGTTTATTTCACACGGCTCTCCTATGATGGCTGTTGAAAACAGCAAAACATCTCGATTTTTACAACAATTAGGCCAGCAGCGGCCTGCACCTAGAGCTATTGTGGTGTTTTCTGCCCACCTCGATGTCGCTGACGATGTGGTGATCACCGCCGGGGCGCAACCAGAAACCGTTCATGATTTCTATCGTTTTCCTGATGAACTGTATCAAATTCACTACCCTGCGCCAGGAGAGCCTGTACTGGCTCAGCAAATTGCCAACACGTTGACTAACGCTGGCATCAAGGTGAATTTAGACCCAACACATGGCTGGGATCATGGTGTATGGATCCCATTGAGATTAATGTATCCACAAGCAAACATTCCTATCGTACAAATATCCATTAACACCCGTGTTAGCGCTGAAAAAAATTATCAATATGGACAATTACTTGCGTCATTAAAACACGATAATATTCTCATATTAGGTTCGGGTGGAATAAGCCATAATTTAAGCGAGGTTTTTCGTCAACCTAAAACACTAAATGGCGTTGATATGATGAATCAATTCACCAAATGGGTTGAAGAAAAGCTAGCAAATAATGATACCCAATCGTTATTAAACTACTTACAGCTCGCACCATTTGCTAAGTTTAATCATCCGACTCAGGAACATTTTTTACCACTTATTGCTGTTTTAGGGGCGAGCGAAGCAAGTGTTGCCAAAAAAATACATCAAGACGTTGAGTATGAATTGTTAGCACTCGATGCTTATTCATTTAATTAAACACGATGTGTTAAGTAATAGGGATAGAGTAAAATATTTAAGCTCATGTATTAGTAGAATTAATCATGAATTTTGAATAAAAAACGCGCAGTTACATGCCGATAATTTAAACACAATGGACGTCGTTGGTAATTCATCATAAACTGCGTTTATGTTTATATTTCATTATCGTTACATTTATAAGCACTCGCCAAGTATTTTTTTTGGTAAAATATTGATCTTCATTAAGTTATCACGCTTATATTGCAGCACTATATACGCTATATTATTAAAAATGTCGTACTATAGCAGTACTATAACTGTACTTTGACTCGCATCGCTCATACGTTGAAAATAGCCCCAAGGAACCGATTTATGCTGATTGAACATGACATTACTGACGTTTGTGTTGGAATGTATGTAGTCGAAATAACCGAACCCAAAGATACTTTTTCGCTCACTAAACCTGGTGTGCTTAAAAGCGAAAAGGTTATTGAAGCATTAAAACGTAAATCAGTTACCAAACTACTCATTGATACCAGTAAAGCTGAAGTTGATGTCGCAACAATTGAGCAAAATATCAGTTGGCCTAAGCCTCAAGCGCCCCGAAAAGTGACGCCTGTACGCACCGATGTGAAAGCAAATTTCTTTAATCAAGAAATAGTGAGAGCGCGCCAAGTGTTCAATGAATCAAAAGACATTCAGAAAAAGCTGTTTCATAATGCGCAGCACGGTCTTCCGTTAGACATGGATCCGGTACAAAAGATCACCTCAGAATCCACCGATTTAATTTTTAATAATCCCAATGCCCTATCATGTGTGATAAATATTCGTAATAAAGATGAATATTTATTAGAACACTCTGTGTCTGTCTCTGTTTTGATGACCATGTTTGCCGTCTATAAAAAAATCGACAAAGACATAGTTAATCAACTGGCTATTGGCGCATTTTTACATGATGTTGGGAAAATCATGATCCCCGATCGGATTTTAAACAAACCAGACAAACTGACCGATGAAGAGTTTCATATTATGAAAACTCATGCCAGTTACTCGATTGAAATTATGAAGAATACCCCAGGCATCAGCCAACTAAGTTTAGAAGTGGCAAGCTTACATCATGAAAAACTCAATGGATTGGGTTATCCATTTGGCGTACCAGCAGAAAAAATTACCCTTTATGGGCGCATGATCAGCATATGCGATATTTTTGATGCGCTGACTTCGCACCGCTGTTACAAGCAGGGTTATGCCCAAGTGAAATCGTTCAGTATTTTGCGCGCGTTAGCTGAAAAAAATGAATTGGATAAAGACTTAGTCGACCAGTTTATTCGTTGTATGGGAGTTTACCCTATCGGTTCAGTGGTTCAACTTGAGTCAAATAGACTCGCTATTGTTGAAGGTCATAACCCAAAAGACCCTATCCGACCATTAGTCAGACCTTTCTATCATTTAAAACCAGACCGCTTTGAAGTCGGAAACAAAATTGATTTAGCGACTGTCACTGATGACTTAATTGTTAAGTGTGTACGTGCTGATGATTTTAATCTGAACATGGAACAAATTATTGAGTATTTAGCGCACGAAGGCTAATCCACTTCCGCTTTTTAATTGATTGTTTTATGTACTAAGCTAAGGCGAATATTAAGCGTGTTGCGCCTTTGGCGGACTTTTCACATCTGGGTGTTTCAATTTGATTAAATGTGATCTATTACGGTTAAACTCCTTAATATCAAAAACTTAATCAATAGCTGTTATTTGGATTTAGACATAATTTTAAGTCCAAATAAATACCGCGTAACGTTAAACGGCCGTATCAACCAATAACATAGCAATGCACACACTATAAAAGCACTCAATAATAAACTTACCGATTTAATTGCGATTGAAGCTTGCCACTGCACAATATAAAACGCCAACATCACAATCACAGTTTGATGCAAAATATAAAACGGGTAGATCAATTCGTTGGTTTGATGCAGCCATGTTGGCGTATTTTTAATATGAGCAATCGCAAAACCTGCCATGGTTAATAACCCAGACCAAGACACTAGCGTACAAACTAACCACCATAATTGCCATCGTGTGGTAAGTGACAAATACGGGCTTAAATCAGGTGAGTAATAGTAGCCATAAAACAGGATTGAACTCACGAACAAACTGGCTAAATAAGTGTATCGATGTTCAGCTAACGCGCGCCAAATAAGCTCGCTTTTGACAAAGCACATGCCTGCAAAGAAGAAAAACAAATAAAACACACTCAATGACAGGTTTTCGATATGGTGACTGTCTGATGGCGCAACATATTTGAGCGCACCACGTAATACGATTAACACTAAAACTAAACTGAGCAACCCAAAACGATGACGGCTTATTCGTTCAAGCCATTGTTGTAACTTAATACCGGTCTGGTGTGTTAACAAATACCTAAGTGGCACCGCAAGCAGCATAAAGATAACTAAAAATTCAATAAACCATAAATGATTACTATCAAACGACAACATCAACTCACCATACGCCGATGCTAAAGAGCTATATTCAGTAATGTTCTCATAATAATGTTGTGGCGGCACAATCAATATCATTCCCACCAGCAAAGGGATAAAAAGCCGATGAAACTTACTCGAGAGAAATTGGCGAACGGGCATTTTTTGCAGTAACAAAAAACTGGCTGCACCCGCGATAAAAAACAATGTTTGCAGTCTGAGTTGTTCAAAATACACCATGATATCGTCAAGCACTTTGCTCGATTCATTATTCATCACATGCCAGTCGTCACCATTAAATGGCATCAATACATGGTGTAAAAAAACTGCAAAAATCAGTACCACCCGCAACCAATCAAGTTCTGAATAACGCCTGTTTTGTGGTAAAACCTGATCCATAGTCAATGCCTTCCTCTGGCCTGTTAGTATAAAATGTTGAGTATCTAGCTGGCTTAAGTGCAATGTTCCATCTCACTTAAACTTCATCACTTAAGCTGCACTTCTTAAACTCTATCATTCAAGCTCTATTAATTAAGCCATACTTTTGGCAATTTTAGCTTTGTTGTGTAATGCCAACGCGACAAAAGCATCTACAGTAGCACGATCATTAGCACGCTTTACATGTAGCTGAGTGGGTATAGCTTTATGTGCATCAGTGAAAGGTAAAAAATGACAACCTTGACTGTATAATTTACGAATACAATAAGGCGCAATAGCAACACCTAGACCAGCAGCCACCTCAGTTAACAAGGTCTGCATATGTTTAGGTTGGCTAATAATATTGGCCGAAAATCCTGCTTGTTTACACAGCATAATAGTATCGTCAAACAAACCTACTGCTTCGTCACGGTTAAAGATGATCAACTTTTGCTGTTGTAATTGACCCAATTCTATTTGGCTATATTCAGCCAGGGGATGGTGTTGTCCCACAACGGCCATCAACTTGTCGATGTAAATATCACTACTGTTAAATTCATCAATAATCCCGCTGGGTAATGGCCGCGAAAACCCAACATCTATGCGGTTATCTTTAAATGCTTCAATTTGTTCTGTCGCGGTCATTTCAAATAACGTGACATGCACATCAGGATATTGCTGCGAATAGCTGCGAACTAAATCTGCCATAAAAGTCAAACATGCTGAACTTAAATGAGCGATATTAAGCTCGCCTATCTGCCCCTGCTGTGCTCGTTTTACCTGACTTTTTGCGTTGTCTGCCAATGCAATAATCTGTTTCGCATCGTGCAGCAATTGCTCTCCCGCGTTAGTGATTTTTACCTGGCGCGAATTGCGGATAAACAGCATAACTCCTAGCTCTTCTTCCAACATGGCAATATGACGGCTAATCGCCGGCTGTACCGTATTGAGATCACGCGCCGCGCCAGAAAAGCTTTGGTGTGACGCTACGCTAATAAAGCTTTTCAATGTTTTTATATCCACAATCACCTCAAATACGCTTTTGCTATAGATTCAATAAAATAATAACATTTTTATTATAGACGCTAACACTTTACTCTTTAGCCTAGTTATATTTACAAAGTCCCAATCACAGAGTCGTCTGCCAAAGGCTAGCTAAATTAGTTGCTATCGAGGGAATATATGAAAAGTTTACAACAGCAAACCGACGCTAAAATGAATGAGGGACGACAAAAGAACCCTGATTTCATGAAAGTCGTTGACGATATTATTGAACAAGCAAAAGCATTTCAACAAGGTGATAGTGCAATTAATCTTGGCCAAAAAGCGCCCAACTTTTCGTTACCTCATTCGGATGGGAAATTAATATCCCTGGTAGATTTACTGCACCAAGGCCCTGTTGTAGTGACATTTTATCGTGGCAGTTGGTGCCCGTACTGCAACTTACAGCTGCGTGCTTTACAAGCACGGTTAGCCGATATTCATACCCTTGGAGCTCAATTGGTTGCCATCAGTCCGCAAGTGCCGGATGGCTCTATGACAAAAGATGAAATGCACGACCTAGAGTTCTTGGTATTGTCAGATCAAGATGCAAAAGTTGCATCACAATATGGGGTTGCATGGCAAGTGCCTGAATTTCTCGCTGAACATATGCGCCTTGATCGCAAGCTCGACCTTGAAGCCATCAATAATGGCAATGGCAGTGTGTTACCGATCCCCGCGACATTCGTTATCGGTCAAGACGGCGTTGTCACCTGGCGTTATGTCAACGTAGATTACCGAACTCGTTCAGAGCCAGAAGACATCATACAAGCATTAAAGCTGCTGGCTTAACGTTCAATGCTGATACCAATGACTGAGTGGTTGAACAATCACTCTTTCGCCCTCTTTTCTTAATCATGGTTCTTCAGCAAATCACAGGTAAAACAATGACTCGTTTATCTAAACTTGGCAGCTTTTCGCTGCTGTGTATTGCCAGCCTCACCATTATGGTTGGCGCCCTTGTTGCTCCGGGATTACTAAGCATATCGAATGCATTGGGTATCAATGAATATGCGGTATGGCTGGTGACTTTTCCGGCATTAGGTGCAGTATTATTTGCCCCAATAGCGGGTAAATCAATTGATAAGTTTGGTGCTTATCGGGCGCTCATCGTCGGTTTAATACTCTATGGGGCCTTGGGCTTTGCGGTGTATTGGCTGAATGGCCCTTGGTTTGTATTGTCTAATCGTATTTTATTAGGCGGTATTACTGCGGTAGTTATGGCGAGCAGTACCGTACTTATTTCGCAATGGTACACCGGTAATGAGCGGCTCAGCATGATAGCTAAACAAGGTATGGCTATCGAATTAGGTGGGGTATTGTTTCTGTTTTTAGGCGGTACATTAGCCAGTATTAATTGGGCTTATCCGCTGAGTTTATACTTAATAGCTTGGTTATTTTTACTGATGCTGTTGTTATTTGTGCCGCGTAAACATCCATCCATCACGGTTGAGGCTGAATGTGATAACAACCAGACTCAACAAGGGCTATCACTTCATCAGGTTTATCTTTTTGCCACTATGGCAATGGCGATCTTTTTTACCGCTATTGTCGTGCTCCCAAAGAGCATGGTTCAACAAGGCTATAACGAAGCTCAAGTGGGTAATTTACTAGCGTTTATCTCATTGGTTGCAGTGGTTGCTGCGTACTTTATGCCAAAAGTTGCCAAACACATGAGCGCTACGTATTTGTTAGCTGTCGCATTTGTAGCATATGCCCTCGCGCATGTTGGTTTTGCAAACGCAAACGGTATGCCGATATTACTCATTGGAGCTGTCTTTGCGGGTATTGGTTTTGGTTTCAGTATTCCGTTACTTAACCATATGACGGTAGAAAAAAGTGCAGCCAACGTTAGAGGCAAAAATTTATCCTATTTTACGATGGCCGTATTTGGCGGTCAGTTTATCACTTCGTTTGTTGAATTTATTCCCGGTGGCACCACGGTGAGCTTTTCTACCGCCATGCTATTAGCCAGTATTATGGCTGTAATATTGGTCGCCATGCAGTTAAGCGACAATAAAAGTTTCAGCAAACCCGCTACCGAAAAAAAGAGTTAATCCGCTCAATGATTGGCGTCCGCTATATTGACTATATTGCCAGCATAGCGGCTGAATCAATCTTAAATCAGTGCCTTTATTCTCGCTAGTTGCGACTGAAACAATAAGCTATGTTGATGTGTTACTACCCTACTTTCAAGATCGCCTTGTTCGATGAGTCGACATGCTTCATCCGCCTCAAAGTGATAGCCCAATGATGCTCTGCTATCAATAAAGCTATCGACCAACTCATCTAGATGATACAAACTGCATTCAGACGCTCTGAATGCATCAGGAATAACAATGTAACCTTTATCGCCAATAAGATAAGCGTTGTTACTTAATCGGCACTGAAACGACGAAGCTAAACTCACAGCGATATCACCACTTTTACCAATAATAATCACATCATCTTCAACACCGGTTTCACATACATGTGCTTGAACATACAGATTATCGATGTCAGCTTTAATAAAATAATCTGCAATCGCCAATGGGTAAATACCCATATCCAATAAACATCCACCCGCTAATTGCGGATTATATTCACGCCCATCAGGCGTAAATGGGATCGGATAGCCAAAATCGACTTTGACGTGTTTAAGCTGACCAATACGGCCTTCATCTAACCATTTTTTTGCTTGTTTAATTGCTGGCAAAAAATAAGTCCATAATGCTTCCATCAACAGCAAGCCTTTGTCTTTGGCTAACGTAACCAAAATATTGCATTCTTCAACCGACACTGTCATCGGCTTTTCGCACAACACGTGTTTACCTGCCATTAAAGCATCATAAGCTTGCTGAAAATGAAAATTATGTGGCGTGGCGACATACACAATATCAACGTCTGGATCATCAAATAATGCTTGGTAGCCTTGATAGGCCTTTTCGGCGCCGTATTGCTTTGTAAAAGCATCGGCATCCGTTTGTTGCCGCGCGGCAACGGCATATAAATGACTGTTAGCCGAAAAGACTAAATCTTGACAAAATAAAGCCGCTATTCTGCCAGTACTCACTATGCCCCAGTTTATTCTAGTCATTCATTTTCCTTAATATTATGTCTAAGCCAAAGGGTATTAATCTATTCACAATACCTCCAAGACTAATGAATTAATAGTAAGAGCTAAATATCATCATTTTTTTGTCGCAGTAGCCATTACGGTTTTCCTGTTTGTGCTACTTTATTGTATCGATATGCAAAATTAACTCGCGAGTGCCAATGAATACGTTAACCCTTGAATATATCAAAAGTATATTGCCTCCAAGGCCGGATAACAGCCATAAAATGACTTTTGGCCATGTATTGAATATTGCTGGTTCATTGCATTATCGGGGAGCGGCTTATTTGTCGAGTTTATCCGCATTACGAGTTGGTGCGGGTTACGTCACCTTAGCCAGTAGCCCATCGGTATGTGACAGTGTGAGTGCATTAACGCCAAATGTTGTTACCTTGCCACTACTCACTCATGTAACACAAAGGCATGATGATGCAGAGCAAGCAACAGACTTATTATCAACAAAGATGCAGCCATCGAATACTCAGTCGAGTGACCTACAAGCTATTGACGTACAGGCCATTGATAAAAGGGCTGTGTTACAACTTCGCGATAAACTCAACCAAGCCAGTGTCATTTCCATGGGCAGTGGATTAAGTATTGGCCACAGTACTGACCAACTCATTATTAGCCCTAACATTAGCACTAACATTAGTCCTCTCGCTAACCCTCCACTCAGTAACAAACATCTTAGCAACAGCCATTCACAGGGTTTATCTGTTCCTGATGGCAATAATGGATTTTTTTACGCCCTATTAACTGAGATACAAGCTAATCCTAATCCGGTCATCTTTGACGCTGACGCACTTAACTTTATGAGTCACTTACTTCATCCTAGCGGCCCATCGAAAACATCTATCAACTTGCCCAAAAACAGCATTATCACACCACACCCAAAGGAGTTATCAAGGTTACTCAATGTTGATGTCAGCGAAATTCAAGCCAAACGGGTGCACTATGCCAGTATTGCCGCTAAGCAATTAAACACAGTGGTGGTACTTAAAGGCAAACACAGTGTGATTAGTGATGGCGAGCGAGTATTTATCAACCCAACAGGTAACAGCGCGCTAGCCAAAGCCGGAACCGGCGATGTGTTAACAGGTATGATTTCAGGGTTTTGCGCTCAAGGCGTTAGCCCAATAAATGCAGCGTGTTTGGGTGTCTATTTACACGGTTTGGCAGGCGACATTGCTGCAGAGGACTTAAGCCAATATGGCATGTTAGCCAGTGACCTACTTAACTATATTCCTAACGCTATTTTAAAAGTATTAGCCGTTTAACCGATGCTAAATCAGCGCGTGATGGTGACCAATACCGAGATGGCTTACCAAAGGCTAGATCGTAATAATGCATGCTATAAATGTTTATTCATACCCTATTTTCAAACACAAAAGTAAATGACCTCTTCATTGATAAGTAGTGGTTATATGTCAAATTGTCTTTATACACACCAGTCTTATCTTTAAAAAACCCGGAAACATGGTATGTGTGCTCCGGGTTACCAATGAGCTATTGCAAGTTGAGATTATTTGGCCGCATTTCGTGCTTCAGTCAGCCAACCGTTCCATTTATCCTGATTTTTGGCAATCCACTCATTCACGTGGCCTTGAATATCCTGGGTACTCTTTTCGCCTTCGTTCATCCGAGTGTTTTGTTCGTTGATATCGCCAAGCGGCAAGGTAAATACCTCAAAAAATTTCCTTGCTGCGGGATTCTGCTTGGTGAATTTTTTGTTGGCGACTATTTGGATGTCAGAAACAACAAAACCTAGTTTTACTGGGTCAGAAACCGCGCCTTCAATGTCACTCAACGTCATTCGTTCAACACCAGAACGTTGAGCTTCGGATGGCTTAATTTCAGGCACGTTTATCCAGACAACGTCCTTGCCTGGTTTCAGTTTGAAAATGGTCCAGTTTGGTGCCCAGGTATAGAAAAATATTGGTCCACCATTTTTATAACCCGCCATCGCTGACGCCATTCCTGCTGCATATGAAGCGGTCACAGGATTGATAGCATCTTTGAGATCGTATACATCCATATGGTGGCTGATGACTTTTTCACATCCCCAACCTGGAGGGCAAGCGGTCAGATCGGCCTTGCCATCGCCATTGGTATCAAAGGCTTTTTTCACTTCAGGGCGTTTAAAATCTTCAAGGGAGGTAATATTATATTTATCGGCCTCTTTCTTAGACACCAAATAGCCCTGCAGACCCCCAGCCTTAACCACAAAACCAACTTTCTCACCTTTGTCATAAAATCCTTTCGGCATCTGGCTGTCATGATTTGGAAACCAGCCATTGGTCCAATAATCAACATCACCGAGAGTCACGGTTTTGTAAAAGATCGGATTCGACAGATCTTTAGGTTTTTCTACATCATACCCCAGTGTTTCAAGACCTCGTCGTACAAGCGCTTCCTGAAAAAATCCCGTGTCCCACGTGGCCCGCGCAGGTTTAACGGTTACGCCTTCACCTGGCTGGTGATTATCGGCAAGAGCTGCAGACCCTGTCATGGTTATTGCAGCTAAAGCGACACCCATTATTACTTTCTTAATTATCATTTTCGTTCCTTATTTTTTGTTGCCATAGATTGGGTCATTATCTTTAAATAATTACCAATAATAGACCTGTACCTTTGGACTTAAATAAGCACATTCATTTTTTTTATGAATTATATTTTAAATAATATGTTGAATTCGAAATGTATTTTGAAAAATATGATAAGAACTTAGGCTTGTTCCTTTGAAAAACATCATTGCCTCTTTAGGGGCTAAATCACTATCAGCTTAGTCCTCTATTTTGAAAGCGCTGGCATACGTTTTACTAAACACTTGGGGGGTTGTATAAAAATAACCCGTAAGCACGGTATGTGTGCTCCGGGTTACCAATAAGCTATTGCAGGTTGAGACTATTTAGCAGCATTACGTGCTTCAGTCAGCCAACCGTTCCATTGATCTTGGTTTTTGGCAATCCACGCATCAACGTGGCGTTGAATGTCCTGTTCACTCTTTTCGCCATCGTTCATCCGAGTATTCTGTTCGTTGACGTCGGCAAGCTGCAGGGTAAATACTTCAAAAAATTTCCTAGCTGCTGGATTTTGCTTGGTGAATTTTTTGTTGGCGACGACCTGGATGTCAGAAGCAACAAAACCAAGTTTTACCGGGTCAGAAACTGCGCCTTCAAGTCCCTTTATCGTCATTCGTTCAACAGCAGAACTTTGTGCTTTGGTCGGATTGATTTCAGGCACGTTGATCCACACAACGTCCTTGCCTGGCTTCAGTTTAAAAATGGTCCAATTTGGTGCCCAGGTATAGAAGAAGATTGGTCCACCATTTTTATAACCCGCCATCGCCGATGCCATTCCTGCTGCATATGCCGCTTTAACTGGATTGATAGCATCTTTGAGACCATATACGTCCATATGATGGGTGATTATTTTTTCACATCCCCAGCCTGGAGGGCAGGCAGTCAGATCGGCCTTGCCATCACCATTGGTATCAAAGGCTTTCTTCACCTCAGGGCGTTTAAAATCTTCAAGGGAGGTAATATTATATTTATCGGCCTCTTTTTTAGACACTAAATAGCCACCCAGTCCACCGGCTTTCATGACATAACCAATCTTTTCAGCTTTTTTATCAAAATTTTTCGGTAGTTGATCGTTATGCATTGGAAACCAACCATTGGTCCAATAATCAATATCACCGAGAGTGACCGTTTTGTAAAAGATTGGATTGACCAGCGTTTTGGGCTTTTCCACATCATACCCAAGAGTCTCAAGGCCTCGTCGTACAAGCGCTTCCTGAAAAAAACCGGTGTCCCATGTCGCTCGAGCTGGTTTAACGGTTATGCCTTCTCCTGGCTTGAGAGTATCAGCAAGAGCTGCAGACCCTGTCATTGTGATTGCAGCTAAAGCTGCGCCCAGTATTACTTTTTTAAGTATCATTTTACGTCCTTATTTTTTGGGGTTGCCATTGATTGGGTGATTCTATCTAGAATGATTGCTAATAAAACAATCGCAAGACCGCCAACCGTGGCCAAACCAATATCAAGTGTATTTAAGCCCAGAACGACAGGTGCCCCGAGGCCTCCTGCGCCAATCATTGCGGCGATAACCACCATGGAGAGCGACATCATGATGGTCTGATTAAGACCAGCCATGATGGTCGGAAGAGCAAGTGGTATCTGAACTTTAAGTAAAACCTGCGAGCTTGTTGCCCCAAAGGCGAGCGCAGCCTCGACTAACTCTGGGTGTACCTGCCTGATACCGAGACTGGTTAATCTAACCAACGGTGGCAGGGCAAAAATGATGGTTGCAAGAACACCCGCAGTGTTGCCAATAGAAAAAAGCATCACTATAGGTACCAAATAGACAAAGGCTGGCGTTGTCTGCATCGCATCCAAAATGGGTCGTAGAATGTTATTAACACGATCACTGCGTCCAGCCCATATACCAAATGGCACGCCAACAACGGTGCAGAACACAACAGATGAAAATACCATGGCGAGGGTTATCATGGTTTCAGACCAGAAACCAAGCAGACCAATGAGAATCAACGATGCAAGCGTAAAACCAGCAAGCTTGAAACCTGACACCCGCCAAGCAATGACGCCAAACAGTGCAATAACAAGCAGAGGTGAAGTTGCCAGAAGTCCATCTGACACACTCGATAAAATGAAATCTACGGGCCATTTTATCATCTGGAAAAACCATCGATACCCTTCTACCAACCAGTCAACAAGGCTTGTGATCCATGCATCTAAGGGAATAACTCTTTCATTAAAACTGAACATGATATAACACTCCTGAAGCTAGTATTCTAAGATGCTGACTGCTCAAAATAAGTCCCCTTCTCTGCACGGTTTAAGGTACGAAGAAACAGATTTTTAGAAACAACTCCGCGATATCTATTTTCTGAGTTTACAACTGGAATAGGCCAAGAATGAGATGCTACCAAAGATAAAATGTCTTGAAGACTATCGGTTTCCTGAACAGATTTAGCTTCTGCAAGAAAGGCATGCTCAAGTTTGCTGGTACCATTTCCTTGGTCAATAGCGTCGCGCAGGGAATCTGAAGAGACAACACCTAAAAACCGGTGTTCTGAATCTAATACATAGGCAAATTCGCGATCTTTCATACTCAACATTTCTAATGTGGCTCGTGGGCTACCTGCTTTAGTATGCCAAACGACCGTTGGCTGGCTATCGCGGGCAATGTCCCCTGCGGAGATAACACCGGTTGGATCAACACCGCGGAAAAAAGCGCGTACATAATCGTCAGCGGGATTTTGCAAAATCTCTTCTGGCGTCCCGACTTGGATAACTCGGCCGCCCTGCATAATGGCAATTCGGTCACCAATACGTAGTGCTTCGTCTAAATCATGGGAGATAAAAATGATGGTGCGCTCATGACGATCTTGCAGTTTAAGCAGTTCATCTTGCATCTCTGTCTTAATAAGAGGATCAAGCGCCGAAAATGCCTCATCCATGAGCAAGATATCAGGATCAACCGCTAAACCTCGCGCCAATCCCACTCGCTGCTGCATACCACCACTTAACTCTTTGGGATATGCATTCTCCAAGCCTTCGAGTCCGACTTGTTTTAAAGCATCTAGAGCTCGCTCTTCACGTTGTTTCTTATCCATACCATCAAGCTCGAGTCCAAATGCAGCATTTTCTAACACTGTTTGGTGAGGCATAAGAGCGAAAGACTGAAAGACCATACTGGTTTTACTTCTGCGAAACTTTACCAGCTCATCCTTATTCATTTTGAGGATATTTTGACCATCAACTAACACCTCTCCAGACGTTGGTTCAATAAGCCTGTTTAGCATTCTTACTAGAGTTGATTTTCCTGAGCCGGACAGACCCATCACGACAAAAATTTCACCTTTGTTCACAGTAAAGCTTGCACCTTGAACTGCAACAGTTAGTCCTGTCTGTTCGTAAATTTCTTCTTTACTTTTCCCTTGTTCAAGTAATTTTACCCCCTTGCGAGGTTCAGAACCAAAAACCTTATAGAGATTTTTTATTACTATTTTTTCCATAATATTTTCCATGACGCTCTTTTACGCCGTTCTGCTTTTTTGTACTAACGCTACATAAAAAGCACGTGAATAAATTTTGCGCTGTTAAATATTTACCACACACTTTCGCGATATATTTTATACAGTAGTCCCTAAACGCTAATCATGTCAATGTTAGTGTTTTCAAAAACAGACATAAATCATTGAATTTAATTGTAAAAATAAAACCCAGATTACCCTTATATTTGTTAGGGGTAATTTATTGATTTAGTTGTCTACATCATCCTCGTTAACTAAGCACTATGTGGTTAATCATTTAGGCTTATCGTTAATTGGCTAGTTAGTAAATTTATAGGCTTCAGAAACTGAATTAATTTGCTGTTTTTTAATTCACATGAATCAAGTGTTTTATGCAGTGATGACTTATCTTTTCATGGCTAGATTATGAATATTTATCGTACGACTACACAACCACTTTGACTCACTAACGTTATTGTTGGCTTATACTTTTGTTAAGAAGTATTACATGAGTTTTTCTGTTTCTCTTGTCACATTAATTACGTTGATGCTCCTCGCCAAGCAAGTCACATCACGCGCCCTCTGTTTGATGGGTTATTTATGAGTGTTACCCCTGTCATCGCGGGTTGTAAGCGATGACAGCAAATTACAACCTTCGCCTATAGCCATTTAGAATGATTACAAAAACAGGATGATTATAGAGTCGGGATCGGATCACATTTAACATGATAGTGAAAATTGTATAACCGCAAATAATGATATTTGGTGATGCTGATAATAGCGATATTCGCCATGTGCCTAGCTTACTTGCGGTGATCCTAACTATGACGATGTTTATGTTTGTATCAGCGGCAATTATTCGTGAGAAAGCACTAGATAATACGGCGTTTTTAATTGTAACTCCGATGTCGCTATTGGATATTTTTAGCACCGCTACGCGCTGGTTTAGATTCGTTATTGTTGGTATCTTTCTCGTCTATCTGTGTCTGTTTACCATTGAGCTTGTTCATTAATACCATTGCAAAAAACCAACTTCAAACGCTGTAATTATCCATTATTATATTGATGTCATCGATTTGATTATCTGAATTTGTGTTCCTTTATTAAACGATGCCTATATGCGGCACAATCGGTAGAAGAAGCATTGCCTACAGCCCATTTATGGTCAGAGGCATTGTACTTAAATGAGCACAAGTGATGTCATTAGGCCACAATCAACAGTCATTATTCGGCTTTAACTGTATTTTAGCTGTATTGGTTTTTTAGCGGCAAAGAACGTTAATAAACCTTTATAAACAGCTTAAATAACGATAGTTAGGTAGCATTAATTAAATGACTGTCCTAAATCGCGGTACTTACATAATCAGGCTGCCGCTTAATCGCAACTGCCAATGAGAAGTGTAACGAGCCTTAACATCCAATAGTCAGCGATATGTCATTATATTTTAAACCGACTTAGTTGCTGTTTTAGCATATGGACTTCATGATCTAATCGGTCTCTTTCATCGAGTAATTGTAAAATTAAACCAATGCCACCCCAGTCGAGTGCCAGATCACGTTGAATGCGCGTAGCTTTTTTAACTTGATGTAAATTCTCGACACTAAATTGCCATGTTTCTATCACCTCGCCCTGCAATGGAATCGCAATACTGTGCTCCACAAGTTCAAGTAGTAAGGCTGAGCTGATATCACTGCACTCGCACAGTTCATCACTACTCAACCAACAATCTTGTTCGCTTATATTAATCTGCAGCATCGTTATTTACTCCAACTGGCACGTGGGTCGAATTTATTTTTCTCTGCTAATTCAGTCCACAATTGTGTGCTTGTTTCGTCTGGTGATGTCGGGACGACTATTTTGAGTACAGCAAATAAGTCCCCATGTACTTTTTTACTGAGTAAGCCTTTTCCTTTTATACGTAATCGCTGTCCTGACTGACTATTAGCAGGGATAGTGAGCTGAATATGACCGGTTAACGTGGGCAGTTTAAGCTTGGTACCCAGCACTGCTTCCCATGGCGCTATTGGCACAACAATGCTCAAATCTCGGCCATCAACATCAAACATTGGATGAGGCACAAACCGAATTTGTAAATAGAGATCGCCATTGTCGGCCTTGGTCGGTCCCGGACCGCCCTGTCCTTTCAAGCGAATACGTTCGCCATTAACAACGCCAGCAGGAATTTTAACTTTTAACGATTTAGGTTGCTCAACGATACGACCGCTAGGTTCTCGTTGTTGTAAGGTAAACTCGACTGGCTTAAGAGTATCGACCAATGTTTCTTCGAGAAACATCGGAAACTCAATTTCAATATCTTGGCCTTTTGGGGGCTGGGTTTGGCGTTGCCTATGTTGGCCACCTTGTTCAAAACCACCGTGGCTTGAACCAAAAATTGAACTAAAAAAGTCTGAAAATTCTTGATCGGTTTGAGGATCGCTTTGCTGTTGTCCCCAATTTTGACTGGCGCCATTCGCTCCACCTTGATTGGCATAGCTATTTTGGGTTCTATTAAGATGATGATGACGTAACTCGTCATATTCGGCTCGCTTTTTAGTGTTATGCAACACCTCATAGGCTTCACCAATTTCTTTGAATTTTTCTTCTGCATCTGGATGTTTACTCACATCGGGATGATACTGCACGGCGAGTTTTTTATAAGCGACCTTTACCGCTTTATCATTCGCTTTAGGATCGATGCCTAATACAGTGTAATAGTCTTTAAAATTCATTTTATCCCCTCACAGAGAGCAAGTTTGCAACGGATCAATAAACAGCTTTTAACCCATCTACAGTAATCAGTTTAGGCCCACAGACAAACTATACGCTTGATCTTGATCAACTCTATTACAGTATAGCGAGTTTAGTTAATGCGCATTGCATGATTAATAAAACATCATCCGCTTAAATAACACTACATCAGCATAACCCTATGAAATTGATTTATATCCTAAACACTATGCCTTAACTTCATTCACAAAAGTGCCAAGCTTAGTTAACAATATAAAGCTAACTCAATGACACAATAGCAGTACTATCATCCATTTTTGAACACGATGATACCTTACACAACGGCATGAAAGCATGGTGTCAGCAGCATAAATTTGATCTGTAAAATCTTCAGCTAAAATGGATAACACGCCCATCATCTCGGGCTATATATGTTGATAAATATCAATAAATTGACTTAGATTGTGCTGCTTAGTATTGCACTTAAATAAACTGGCACCTCGAGTGCAGCGCTTGCTATCGAGTTACATTACGTTCTACAACCTTATATCGATGTTCACATAACAAGAGACTCTGCTTAATTAACAGCCTTTATCCTCAGAGAAAATTCGTATTTTTAGCTTCTATGGCGTTAATTACGCACGAATAAGTATGGATAGATTAACCACTTAGGCTGGAATTTATAAAATTGCCTTATTAAAATCGAACAGTAAATGTCATCATTGATGACAATATTCAGCAATGTCACTTGTTTCACCAAATTAACTCAATATCTAACCACACAGAAATGCTTTGGGTACAATATCAGAACAGCAGTGCTACTATGGCTAATAACATAAGTAGATTATCGTTCGTTTTGGCTAGGCCACCATCATTACTGGTTAACACGTAAAGGTAACTAATGGCCTCAGCAACCGCTATATATTCGAACACAATAGCAATTTTCACTCGTATGATAGCTAAATAGATATTAACAATTCTCCAGTCATCACCAACTAGCAGGTCTATTCATGACAGCCGAAGTACTCGAAATTCAGAGCTTTATTGCTCAGTACGCCCCATTTGATCAGCTTCCAGAACAAGTGTTAATTGACGTTGCTAAAAGTGTTGAGATTTCTTATTACCGCACAGATAGCATGATTGTTAACTTTAATGACAACGTTAAAGAGCTATATATGATCCGCAGCGGAGTCGTAGAGTTATATCGCCGTAAAGGTGAACTTTATAATCGTTTAGACCAGGGTCAGTTATTTGGACAAATGGGCTTGTTAACCAATAATAAAGTGCGCTTCCCAGCCAAAGCGGTAAAAGATACGCTGGTATACTGTATTCCTGAGTCGGTATTCAATGATTTGTGCGAGAATTATGATGATTTTGCTGATTTTGTTGAAGCTGAGGATTCCACCCGTTTAAAACAAGCGGTAAAAGGAAAAACCGATGATGCTAATGCACTGACCACTTCCAAAGTAAAAACCTTAGTTACCAGAGAGCCTGTGGTTCTGTCCTGTAATAGCAGCATACAAGCTGTGGCCAAAATCATGGCCGAAGAGAATATATCTGCGGTATTAATTAATGACCCAGATATAGATGATCAACAAGATAGCAGTTTCGTTGGTATTATTACCGAACATGATCTCTGCGCTAAGGTCATTGCAGCCGGGGTAAGTGTTGATAATCCTATTTCACAAGTCATGTCGACCGATTTAATTTCGCTGGATCACAACGCGTATATTTTTGAAGCGATGTTGCTTATGCTGCGCAACAATATTGATCATCTGCCCATTCTAAAAAATAAGAAACCGATTGGTCTGATTGAAGTTGCGGATATCATTCGCTACGAATCGCAAAATAGTTTGTTATTTGTAAGCAGTATCTTCCAGCAAAAAAGTAGCGAAGATTTAGTGCTGCTTTCTGCGGAGTTAAAAAACTGTTTTGTACGCATGGTTAACGAAGACGCTAATTCACACATGGTCGGACGGGCAATGTCTGAAATCGGTCGTAACTTTAAACAGCGTTTATTAGAACTTGCAGAAGAAAAGTTCGGCCCGCCACCTGTTCCATATTGCTTCTTAGCTCTGGGTTCGATGGCTCGAGATGAACAGCTAATGGTGACCGATCAGGATAATGCTATTATCCTGGATAATAGCTATAACGTTGCGTTGCATGGAGCATATTTTGAAAAGTTAGCAGATTTTGTTTGTGATGGTTTAGCTGCCTGCGGGTACAGTTACTGCACCGGTGATATTATGGCAAGTAACCCTGAATACCGTAAAACACGCGAGCAATGGGAAGAATGTTTCGGTGACTGGATAGAAAACCCCAACCCTCAAGCCTTATTAAACTGCTCTATTTTCTTTGATCTTACGGGGGTTTATGGTCGCATAAAATGGGCCGAACAACTCAATGCCTTTATCTTAAGTAAAGCCAAGAAAAACAACCGCTTTTTAGCCTGTTTAGCACACAATGCCCTCAACCGAAAACCACCTCTGGGATTCTTTAAAGATTTTGTGATGGAAAAAGATGGTCGTCATAATAACTCTATCAATTTAAAACGTCGTGGTACTGCGCCATTGGCCGATTTGATCCGAGTGCATGCCCTTGCCATCGGCTCACAATCACAAAACTCATTTGAACGTTTAGAAGACATTATCGATTCGGGTATTCTGCCTACATCCAAGGGCGAAGATTTACAACATGCCATGGAGCTTATTTCTTTGGTTCGTTTGCGTCATCAGTCAACAGACATAGAGTCTGGGATTGAGCCTGATAATAATATTGAACCCGAAAGTATGTCTGATTTTGAAAGACGCAACCTTAAAGATGCTTTTTTAGTGTTAAGCAATGCGCAAAACTTTTTAAAATATCGCTACAGTTCTAACAAACTTTAAAGGTTAACTCATGACTAATTTCAGCGACCAGGAGATTTTAAACTGGCAAGCCTTTCTAGAATTAAAAGCCAATAACAGTAAAGATAAACGCCTGCATGATTTTTATCATGCAGGTACTTATCATAATGAAACACCATTAAGTGATATTGAGTTTGTCGCATTGGATTTTGAAACTACCGGTTTAGATTCACAGCAAAACAGCATCATTAGTATTGGGCTAGTACCATTTAATTTACAGCGAATTTTTTGTAGTAAAGCAAAAAAATGGTATCTCAACCCTATCGATAAATTACAAGAAAACTCAATTATTATTCACGGTATTACCCACTCAGATTTACAAGGTGCACCAGATTTGTTGTTGATTTTGGAGCAGCTTTTAAATGAATTGGCTGGAAAAGTTGTGGTGGTGCATTATCGGCATATTGAGCGTGATTTTCTTGACCACACTTTACGCATGTTGATTAATGAAGGTATTGTGTTTCCGGTTATCGATACCATGCAGATTGAGGCTAATGTGCAACGGGCGAAGTCACAAGGGTTGCTTAATTTATTTAAAAGAAAGCGCACAGAATCAATTCGGCTTGCCAATAGCCGTGAACGTTATCACTTACCTGCTTATGCCCCTCATGATGCGTTAACCGATGCAATTGCCACCGCAGAGTTACTGCAGGCTCAAATTAAATATCATTTTAGTCCAGACACTGCGATTGACAAATTATGGTTGTAATGTGCTTTGATTGATCAAAAATTATGCTTAAAAAAAAGCCGATGAATCAATCATCGGCTTTTTTGTAGCAAATAAAAACTAGTTTTTATTATGTTTTTCAGTGCGCATACCCATCAACAAACTGACACACATTACCAATAAAATAATGGTAAAGGGTAAGGCCGTCGAAATGGCACCTGCTTGTAATGCCTCAATCGCCTGAGTGCCACCAACCCAGAGTAATACCGCTGCGATAGCACCCTCAATTGTAGCCCAAAAAATACGTTGTGGGATCGGCGCATCAATTTTACCACCGGCAGTAATACTGTCTATCACCAACGACCCGGAATCGGAAGAGGTAATAAAGAAAACCAGTACCAGTAGCACAGCTATCATTGATAAAATATTGCCTAATGGCAGTGCATCAAACATCTGGAACATAGCAAGCGGAACGTCCGTTAGTCCTTCACTGCCTAATATGCCGACCTCATTGACAACTTGGTCAATAGCGACACCACCAAATACTGACATCCATAAGATAGTCACTGATGTTGGTATAATTAATACTGCGGTAAGAAATTCACGTACCGTACGGCCACGAGAAATACGAGCAATAAACATACCCACAAATGGAGACCATGAAATCCACCATGCCCAATAAAACACGGTCCAGCCGTGCATCCAAGCTTCATCTTCACGACCAATTGGATTACTCAAGGGAATGATATTCTTAACATAACCCATTACTGTGGTAGGAATAGTGCCCATAGAAACAGCAGCGGTCACAAGCGCAACAAAGACAACTAAAACAACAGCAAGTAACATATTGACGTTACTGATTACTTTAACACCACCTTCAAGCCCGCGTACCACAGAGACAATAGCCAGCATGGTCACTACAACAATAATAGTGATTTGCAAGGATAGGTCACCTTCAATACCAAACACGTGCTGGAAACCACCCGCAGCTTGTTGAGCACCTAAACCGAGTGATGTTGCCAAACCAAATAATGTGGCGATTACAGCTAAAACATCAATCACATGTCCGGGCCAACCCCAGGTACGGTCGCCTAATATAGGATAAAAAGCAGAACGTATGGAAAGCGGTAAGCCTTTGTTGTACGCAAAGAAAGATAACGATAAGGCGACTACGCCATAAACCGCCCAAGGGTGTAATCCCCAATGGAACATAGTTGCACCCAGTGCAAGCTCTGCTGCTGCCGGGGTATTGGCGACCACATTCAGTGGTGTTTCATACCAGCCGGTGTAATACGCTAACGGTTCTGCAACGCCCCAAAACATCAAACCAATACCCATACCTGCTGCAAAAAGCATCGCTATCCAGGACAGTCTTGAATGATCGGCTTTTGCGCCGTCACCACCTAGGCGAATTTTACCATAAGGTGACACAATTAATGCCAGACAGAAGATTACAAATAGATTCATAGACCACATAAAGAGACCGTCAAATGCCCCTATTATCTGCCATTTCATACCATCTAAAAATTCTTTTGATGTTGCCGGGTCGATAATTAAAATGGCAATTAAAAAAATAGCGATTAAGCCTGCACTCGTTCCAAATACAGGGTTATGTATATCAAAACCCCATTTTTGAATGTTATCTTGCCCGACAGTATAATCGGAGTTATCTATACTGTATTTGTCCTTATTTATCTTCATAAAACCTCAATTAGAGCCGCCTTGCCCTATTAAATTGATACTCGATTGCATCTTCAGGCAAGGATTTTAACAAAATCGGCTCGTGATTTCAGGCTTATTTCAAAATCAGGTTAATTTAAAAATAAAAAACATATAAATAATCATATATTTATATATCACATTCTGTATTTTCGCTTCACCAAACATGAACATAAATAACAGCTATTAACAGGCTAATTTTGCGATCACTTTCCTTGCAGGTTTTAGCCTTAAACAGAAAAGCCTAAATATTTAACTAAGCTAGCCTTTAAAGACTAATAAGTTAAAGATAATGTTTTTACCGATATGAATAAACGGTATGTTTATGGGCGGTTTCTACAAGGTAATAATTTTAGCTTACTTGATTTTTTTACGCTGCTAATGTTGATTGTTAATAACGCACAACAAGTGAATTTAGATTGCTGTTCATGTTGGAACTTAGTCAATGAATGAAAAACATGATTCCCCTGTGTTAAGTTTCGTTGGCAACATACTCATAAAATCATAAAAATTAGCCGGATAGAGCTCATTATTTATGACTCTTCGGCCTTGTAACCAATTCTAAATCCTCCCCAATGCTTGCCGTTAACGTAAATTGGTGCAGAGAGATCATGCATCACCTCACCGGTATCACGCTTATATGTTTGCAGTAAAAAACTTTCAGTATTGTTGCCGCATCGCTTTCCTGTAGGGTCATTAAAAATGCGTTTGGTGCGATTACCAGCAAGATCTTGCTCCCGGTTTCCGCTTAAAGGCTGAGAAAATTTGATATTGTGGGTAGGGAAATACCCTCTTACATCTACAGCTCCGGCATAAATAATATCAGTATTATTTTTTAAAATGGCCTCTTGAATGTTAGGTAAATTGGAGTCTGTAAAACGGTCAAAACCAGTGGTAAATTTTTGAGGGTCGGTTTTAGGGATTGGCTGGTAATTTGAGTCAAATAATTGGGCTTGTGTGAGTGAACCTTTTAACAGAGCATTTTCAAAAACCGCTCCGACATCAGCCGCAGCATTGAGTGCGACATTAGCGATAATTGCGTGTTTATCCGATAAATCGAAACTTTGTAAATGACGAAATATCTGTTCTGCAAAACCACTAAGCTCAAGAACTCGATCTGAAGCTTCTATTAAGTCGGTATCAACTTTGAGTATAGAGGCCCCTATTCCTTCAATATTGGCACCTATGCCATTGGTGTTATCAACGGTAAAACCTACAGTTTGATCCATTTGCAGCATTTCGCTTGCTGCATCGGCCATGCTTTCTTGGCTTGCTTTTGTAAGAATATAAATCTCATTCATACGCTGAGAGAGTTTTCCCCCCATATCACTGACTCGTTGCATTGCTTGTACAGATTGAATGCTATTTTCACCAATTTCTGACAGCAATGATTCTATACCTTGCGTTGCTTCAGCCGTTTTATGTGCCAGATTACGAACTTCATCAGCAACCACGGCAAATCCTCTGCCTTGTTCACCAGCTCTAGCCGCTTCAATTGCAGCATTGAGTGCCAACATATTGGTTTGATCAGATAGTTTATTAATAGTGTCGGTGATACTGCTTATAGCGTTTGCTTTGTTGTTAAGTTCTATTAATAACACTGCAGTTGATTCAATTTCAGTAGACAAGCTGCGTTGTTGTTCATCAACTTGTTTTATTTCTTTGGCGTAGCTTGAAGCTTGGGTATTTGCCTCTTCAACCAGTAAACGTACTTTGGCTGATTGGCCTAACAGTTGTTGAGCACCTTGCTCTAAATTACCCGCACGCTCTGATATTTCTTGAACATGCTTTACTTGCAAACCCATTGCATGTGCTAGCTTTTCAATAAAAAATGACACTTCAGCCCCACCAATAGCAATTCGAGTGGCGGCTTTGCTGATACCACTCGCAACATGCTCATCGTGTTGAGATGACTCAAGGATTTCTGGGCTTATTTGTTTTTTGTGGGTAAGCAGTAGCGTGGCTACGGACGCGAGTGCGATCAATAATGCATACAGCCAAGGAGGTAAGGTTAAATAACTCAGCAGTACAGTGATGGCAAATACCACTAAACCATTAATCAAAATCATTCTATTTAGCATGAATACTCCAATCCATTTTTACTCAGATTAGCACTCTCTATGTCATTGTTGGCTATCGACTTTGGTCTAAGCGTTAATCGTCATCTCAACCGATGCGTTTAAACCGTATCAATGACGTAATCGAGCCATTGCATGATCTTGTTATTGCACATTATTTTCATAGATTGTTTTTCAACAAGCATTGCGTGACCGATTCAAGTATTTGAGTGAAGTTTACCGATGCAACAATTTGACATAACAGTCAGTACTAATACCTAAAGCAGCACGAATGAAACGTTTTTTGTTATCAATAGATCACATAAATAGCATGTCGATTTACCGCAAAAAAACCAACGATTAGTTAAGAAAAAGTCTCTTCACATTTGAATTAGATAAAGCGTTAGTGACTACATCAATTAAGTACAAATGTAGTTTATAGATTTTAAACGTCAGATTTTAAAAGTCAGATTTTACACGTTAAGCATTAGACAGCATTGAGTGTTTGCAACTTCTTGTCACCTTTTAGACTAAATGGTCTGATCATTCAGCTTGTTTTTGGAAGGAATGGTTATGTTTTACACTGAATCAATGGAGCCGTTACTCATATCGTTCAAAACAGCAAAGGTAATATGATTTACTCTTATCGAGGTCTATTTTTAATGCTTTGGCACTGCAAAGCTGCATAAAATTTAATGCAGCCTCATGTTTATTATTGATGTAGTGATAATTTGCTACTTCCAGCGCCCACTTGACCAAATAGAGAATAACAACCAAATCCCACCGACGGCAGCACTCAGAAATCCAAGTATGCCAAATAACGGCAAACCAAATAAAGTTGGTCCTCCATCAACTGTCATCACAATAGACGATCCAATAATCATGGCCGCTACCACATTACCAATGGCGACTCGACTCGCTGCCCGGTCAAGTTGATTGCCAAAGGCTTTTAGTCTTGTGACATCAATATGCAGCTGAAATCTACCGCTACGGGCTGAACGTAAAAGTTGTTGTAAGTCTTGCGGTAATCCACTTAACAATTCACCGGTATCGACAATGGCTTGCCAACCTCTTTTGGCCAATGCGTCTGGTGCGTATCGTTCTAACATTAACTGGTGTAATAATGGTTTTGCTTCAGACACCATATTAAAGTCAGGATCTAATTGCAGGGCAACACCTTCAAGCGCAATTAATGCTTTGATCAATATAATAATATCAGGAGGTAAGCTGAGGCCATATTCTCTAAGCAGTGATATCAGTTCAGTCAACATCATGCTCAAATGGAAACTTTTTAACGAAACGCCATGATACTTATCAACAAATTCTTCTACTTCAAAAGTAAGATTCTCACTATTGAGCGGAGGATCGCCAGCCCAAGTCAGTAATACATCAACAACACGAGAAGCATCCAATTCAACCATGCTATGTAAAAGTTGCACCACTTGATGGCGGCGTTCGAAAGACAATCGTCCCACCATGCCAAAGTCAATAAATGCGATTCGATTTTCAGGCAGATAAAAAATATTACCTTGATGGGGATCCGCATGATAAAAACCATCAATTAAAATCATTTTCAACGCAGCTTGACCACCATACTTAGCTAACAGCTTCCTATCTAATCCAGCCTGCTCCACTGCTGCTATATTCCGTCCAGAAATACCATCAATAAACTGTTGAACATTGACGCGTTCACTGCACCACGACCAATACACTTTTGGAATAACGATGTTAGGGTTAATTTTGAAATTTTTGGCCACCCTTTCAGCATTACGACACTCGGCCAATAAATCCAGTTCCCGCCGTAGAGAATGGGTAAATTGACGGACCACCTCACGAGGCCTAAAACGGCGTAGTGTCGGTGACTCTGACTCCATCACCTCTGCAATACGGGCAAGTAAACGTAGATCAGCTTCCATAACAGGTCTTATGCCTGGCCTGCGAACCTTAATAATGACTTCAGCACCATCGTGTAGGCGAGCCCGATGAACTTGGGCAATCGATGCGGCAGCAAAAGGGGTTGGATTAAATTCGGCAAAAGCCTGTTGCGGACTACAACCTAAGTCTTCCTGTAACTGTTTACAGATTAATTCAAATGATACCGGCGGCGCATGATTCTGCAATTTTTCAAATTCAGCAGTCCACTCTGGTGGAAATAGGTCTGAACGCGTAGCAAGGATCTGTCCTAGTTTGATAAAGGTTGGTCCCATTTCTGCCAGTGCATGGCAAAACCTAACCGGTGATTCTAACTGGGTTATTTCAGCTGCATGCTTCCAATGCAGAGCCTTACCGGCGACATTAAACACATTAGCAAGGCCAAGCCTGCGCAACACATCGCCGAAGCCATAACGAATTAAAACCGAAGCAAGCTCATTCAGTCGGCCAATATCTCGCGCGGTACCTAACGTTTGCCAAAGCATGCTTCACCCATTATTGACTCTTATTTGAGTTGGAATTAGATGTTGATTTCTCATCCAATTTTTGTGCAAAAGCATCAAGAAAACCTGCTGCCGCATAAGCGAGGTTACGGGTTACTTTAGCTGCAGAATCGACTCCAGCTGCCACCGTGTCGCTTAACCGCTCAGTTAATTGTTGGTTTAATAATGTAGAAACTTCAGTTACTTTCTGGCCGACGGCGGTGCCGCTTACTCGACCATGACGAGCCAAATCATTTAAAGTAACGGATACCGCCTCATTAGCCTCTTTTGCCACGTCTTTTAACGTCTCTAAATACATAGCTTCAAGTTCACTAAGGTCATTAATGGTGCGCTGTAAATCTTGTTTACTAAAGGTGTTAACATGCGAACTGGCTTCTTCAACAGCTAATTTGGATGCCTCTACGGCAGAACATAAGGCATCCTCAAGCCCAGCAACCGCCTTAGTGAGCTGGTGGGTTTGACCATCACTTGCACCTAAACCGGCACCTTTAATCACGCAGAGTGCAATCTGTGAGAGCTCATTGAGGTCTAATTTTCCTTCACTCAATGCTTTAAGAGTAATGCACCGAACGGTGTCCCGAATATCCTTATCTGCCTCAACCGCCTCTTTAATGTCTCCTTCGAGATTGTCACGATGTTTATTGGTATCACTTTTAGCTTTACTCATATTGATTCACCTATAAAACGTCAGGCTGCTAGGACAATCCAAACATTATCGGTCTATTAATGCTGCTATTTTACCTTTTTGCTAACCCACCTTGGCTAAGTAGAGCTGAAAGAATCTGATACATAACAGCAAATAAAAATAACACTTACCTAATAAATTTAAGTCAAATGTGTCGATGAAACCTTGATGCACCTCAAAGATGTCGTAAATAACGGACAATAATCACACAGCCCTGAAACCTCACTTTTTTAAATGTTTATATTTATGTTTATGTTAAAAATCTAAATCCACTAAATGTCCGAAGCGGTCGAGAAGACGAACTGGAGTATTTTAAACTCAGCAACAATTCAAACATTTACTATTGCGTTGAGTGGCCGTTAAGTAATTGGATTGTAAGATATTTTTAATAACGTCAATTATGATACTCAGTTGAATTAAACTGAGTTCTAAGTGTATCAATGACCTCATCGACATATCGAATAGCATCATCAATGCAGGTTTAATGGTCAATAGCCCTAAGCTGATACGATATTATTTTAGATAAAATTATCCTAACGCCGTTACTAAGTGATCTATCAATTTTCTAATCCGAGCTGTTAAATGACGTGCAGAAGGATATACAGCGTATAAGTTAAATACGCTAACCATCTTATCGTCAAACAACAATACCAACTCACCACTTTTAAGAAAGGGTTCAACGGTGTACAGCGGACAACGACCAATACCTAAACCTCCAACGGCCATATGCGCGACCGCCCGAGGCGAATTTGCCGTAAAAGACCCATTTACCCGATATTTTTGTTCTGTGCCAGCAACCGTAAAGGCCCAATGCTCCGGATCTGCTGACGATGATTGTAATAAACAATTATGTGTTGATAAATCGCTAGGATGTAATGGTTCACCATGTGTATTGATATATTCCGGTGATGCAAACACCACTAATCGCATAGTAAGCAACTTACGAGCAATAAGCGTAGAATTTTGCAGTGGACCAAAACGAATGGCGAGATCAAAACCTTCGTCAAGTATATCGACATGCTGATCGGACAGATGCAGATTGATAGTCACTTTAGGGTGTGCAATTTGAAAAGGTCGAATAGCTTCTACCAATTCCCTTGACCCAAATCCTGTTGGCGCAGTAATACGAATAGGCCCCGCAAGTTCGGATTGACGCTCTTGAACTAAACCTTCTAACTCATCAAATTGATCAATTATAAACACGCAGCGTTCAAAATACGCGAGTCCTGTATCACTCAAAGTGACACGTCTAGTTGTCCGATGAATAAGTTGCGCACCTAAACGGGCCTCTAACTGTCGCACATGCTTGCTGGCCAAATTAGTACTAATACCTAGCTGTTTTGCCCCCGCCGTAAACGATTTTTGCCCCGCGACCGCAACAAAAATACGCATACTATCAATTGTATCCATAGATGATCCTCACATGAGTAATGACCATTAATAACAGCCATTAATATTATATCCATAATAGAGATAATGTTTCAATAAAACAGGTCATTGTATTTATACCGTGTGAACTTTATTCTTTCTCACGCACAAATCATTCAACCCTTAAAGGAACACATCATGTCTAATGCCATTAAAATTCACAGTTTCCCACTTTCAGGTCATGCTCATCGCGTGCAGCTATTTGCGAGTGTCGCGGGGATTGCGCACAACATTATCCACGTAGATCTTCCTGCTGGGGAGCATAAAAAAGCACCGTTTCTTACCCTTAATCCTTTGGGTTTGGTCCCTGTTATTGAAGACGGTGATGCGGTTGTTCACGACTCAATTTCAATCCTCATTTATCTGGCTCGTAAATATGCGCCTTCGTTTATCCCTCAAGATCTGCAACATGAAGCAGAAATGCATCGTTTTCTTGCGATGTCAGCGGGCGAAATCTCTTATGGCGTAGGCGCAGCGAGGTTAATTAATGTTTTCAATTCACCATCAGATCCGGTGTTTGCTAAAGCCACAGCAGAAAAAGCGTTAACAAAATTAGAAGCACAACTTATCGACCAAGATTATTTGGTCGCAAATAAAATCAGCTTAGCTGACTTTGCTATATACAGTTACGTTGCTCATGCACCTGAAGGCGATGTGTCATTAGCACCTTACCCAAATGTACGTCGCTGGTTAACAAACATTGAAGGGTTGAGAGGATTTGTTGCTATGCCAGCAACCAAAGCTGGATTAGTAGAATAAGACGACTAGCTCTTGGCAGCTCGCACATCCACTGCGGATTTTTGGTACCGATGAATTTGTGAGCCAGTCGTAGGGCATGTTGATTTATTTAATATCCAGTGCCACCGAAATCCCGCTAAGAGATGCCTATTATGCAAAACCAAACTCGCGATAAGACCCATCAAAAATCAGCTTTATCGCCATTTCATCCTGGTGAACAGAACATTCAGGATCGTGTTGGTAAACGCGCTGTGATGGAGAGTTTTGGACAACGCGCAATACGTCCATACATTCCAGAACAACATCGTGAGTTTTATCAACAACTGCCCTTTATTGTTGCTGGCAGTGTTGACCAACAAGGTTGGCCTTGGGCATCGATACTTTCGGGATATCCAGGATTTATAACATCACCAGACTCAACAACATTAACGATTAACGCATCGGCAATAGCTGGAGACCCTATCGCACCACAACTAAAAAATGATGGTAGTCCTTTAGGTTTACTTGGTATTGAAATGCACTCTCGTCGTCGTAATCGTGTAAATGGCCGGGTTCATAAAATCAGTCCTACTCATTTTTCAATATCTGTCGATCAATCTTTTGGCAATTGTCCGCAATATATACAAAGCCGCAGTATTCAATTTAATAAACAATCTCACGTCACTAATCCGGCCTCTAACATAGAAGAATTTACGGTATTGAGTCATGATGTTAGTAAGATAATCCGTGATGCTGATACCTTTTTTGTGTCCAGTTATGTGCCAGCTAAAGAACACCCTGAACATGAAGGTGTCGACATTTCACACCGTGGAGGACGGCCTGGTTTTGTGAAAGTAGACGGCAATACACTGACTATTCCTGATTATTCAGGCAACAATTTTTTTAACACTCTCGGTAACTTTTTGGTTAACCCTAAAGCAGGCTTGATATTTATCGACTTTTCGACTGGTGACTTATTTATGTTAACCGGCACTGTCGAATTATTATGGGAAGACACTCCAGAAGTCAGCGCTTTTAAAGGTGCTGAACGAGCATGGCGTTTCACTCTCAGCCACGGAGTGACATTAAGGAATGCACTACCCTTTCGCGCATCGTTTACTGCGTATTCACCAAATACTTTAATGGCTGGTGATTGGGAACAAGCACATGCTTCACTGGCAGCTGAAGCCACAAGAGAATCGTGGTTATCTTATACAGTCAAACGTATTGAAAATGAGAGTAGTGTTATTCGTTCATTTTATGTAGAACCAAAAGACAACACCCCGTTAGTGTCTTCAAAAGCGGGGCAGTTTTTAACGGTGCGCCTTACCCCACCCAATGCAAACACAGCCGTGATAAGAACTTATACCGTATCATCAACACCAGACGACATGTATTACCGCATTTCAGTTAAACGAGAAGCTAATGGCACTATTTCGCAATGCTTACACGATAATGTGCGCGTCGGCGATGTTATTGAAGCTAAAGCTCCTTCGGGTAATTTTTATATTGATGCAGCAGAAAAGCGCCCGGCCGTATTAATCGGCGCAGGCGTAGGGATTACGCCGATGATTTCGATGACCTCGCATATCCTAAATGAAGCTGAGCGTACCCGTCATTTAAGACCATTGACCATATTACACGCCGCCAAAACGACCCAACAACGCGCTTTTACACAAAACTTCCGTGATGCTGAAATAAAATCTAATGGTAAAATTCGATACTATTCAATTATCACTCAACCTAATGAGCAGGAAAAAATAGGCATTGATTTTAATGCAATCGACCACATTACCGCCGATACACTTCGGCAAATATTAGCACTAGACGATTATGATTTTTACTTATGTGGTCCACCTGCGTTTATGCAAGCACTCTATGATGAAATACGCAGTTTAGGAGTACGTGATGCACGTATTTTTGCCGAAGCGTTTGGGCCTGCGGCACTTATTCGCCAAATCGATAATGAATCAATGTTACTTGAAGAAAAAATGTTACTTGAAGCAAAAAAGTCACTTGCAGCAGAAAACGAAGCCGATGAAGCCGTCATCAAATTTGTTAAGTCTGGTTTTGAACAAAGATGGAACGCAAATGATGCGACACTTTTAGAAACAGCAGAAAACCATGGGCTCACGCCTAACTTCAGTTGCCGTAACGGAACTTGCGGCACGTGCGCAGTAAGACTGCTAAAAGGATCAATCACTTATCGAACTAAGCCAGTGGTCACTCCAACCGAAGGTGAGGTATTGCTTTGTTGTGCGGTTCCTAAAAAACAATCATCACACAGCAATTTAAATGAAATAAGCATCGTCGAAATCGATTTATAAGCGTTGTAACACATAACGATACCGCCATTGATGAATGAACGTTATGAAAATAAAACCACAACGGCCTGCTTTCACCGCAGTATCCACTTGCCAAAAGATAGCACGCCATAATATACCGCTACAGCAACGGTATTATGGTGTGCTTCTGGTATTTGATTTCATTTGCTCACCTAAAGTCATGTACGAGGCAATAATATTACCTCTATTTAGGTGGCTAAAATACCATGTCACTACACAATTAGTTGCCGTACTTCTTCATGTAGAGGGCCATGATTTTTTATTTGTAGGTTCCTCTTATTGGGTAATTGTTTTGTGGATTACGGATAAAACCTAAACCCATAATCATTGACTTCAGCTCTGGGCGAGAGAAAGGAACATTCGATATATCAATAATTTGTGCCTGTTTTTTATCATTAATAATAAACAATCCGGGTTCGGCAAAAGGTCGGTCAGTTTCTTCCGGCGAGCGAGGATTTGAAATATACACCCCGATTTGTTGCATTTGTTCAATACTTAAGCCGTACGCCACATCAAATAAAGGCTTAACCAGCTCCATTTGAGCCATCGCTTTTTCTATGGGATCGGCGGATACAGCTACAACATCAACACCTAACTTCTTGAATTCAGGCAACAGCTCGTTCAACGTCGATAGATATTGAGTACAAATGGGACAGTGCTTACCCCGATAAACAACCACCATACGCCAATCGCAGCCCTCTGCCGGAACAGCCGTAAGATTAATTTCACCACCACCAAGCAGCGCTAGAGTGATGTCTGGAAAGGTTTGTCCTGCTACTAATTTAGATGAGTTCATGTTTATTCCAATGTTTTGTAGTGAATATTATAAAAACAAAATAATGCCAAGGTGTCAACATTTCATAGTGATCGTTACAAAATTATATTGCCAATATAGACAACTTCCTAGAGCATAATCATTACCTTACCGAGGTTAATGGGTTTTAATTAATTGAATTATGTATCATTTGATACTAAAATAAATCATTAAATCCACAGCGTTGAGGTATCCGATATGATTCAAAATAAGGCTGGTAGGCCACGCGCTTTTGATCGTAGCGAAGCGCTTTTGTCCGCCATGCATGTTTTCTGGAAACAAGGATATGATGCCGCCTCCATTAAAGATTTAACCCAAGCAATGGGTATTAACAGCCCTAGCCTTTACTCGGTTTTTGGTGACAAACGTAAACTCTATTTAGAAGCTATAAACTGCTACGCCACAATTGATGCATGCGCACCATTAGTAGCCTTTGAAACAGAACCCGATATTAACCAAGCTGTCCGCTCGTTCATGATTGCAGTGATTGATTACAGTACTGCAAATGGTAGCGGCGCAAAAGGCTGCTTTCTCAGTTCCAGCGTTGCCACAAGTGCTGGCGAGGTCGAGGGAGCACAAGAACTATTACAAAGAGCAGTATTAGATACCGATGCGCGATTATCGCGACGCTTTGAGCTAGAAAAAGCAAGAGGTGTTTTACCTGCCAATTTTCCATCATTAGCACGTGCAAAGCTTATGTTTGATATTCGACAGGGCTATGTATTTCGTGCCCGCGCGGGATTCGAATCAGAAAGTATGAAACAAGATGTCGAGTATAGAGTGCACATGATATTAGCAAGCTCTTGACTGTATCAAAACAAAATTGCCAGCCAATTTGAAGCAACAACCTAATCCAAAGCGCCTGCATAAATGTTTATCTTTCATTCATTAAAGTAAATCCAGCCACCATTTAAGCTTCATCGGAACGCTTAATTTAGTCGACACGTTTGAAGAGTATTTAAAGGTCTGTGTGTCTCAGGCCCGCGAGGTTCTTGTGTAATGGTCTAATGAATCTGATGGGAGTCTTTCATCAACACAAAAAAGCTTCATCATGTCTGATAAAGCTTTATCGTTAAATGTTGAAAACAGATAGCTTGTTTTTATAAAGGGTACCCCTTGGGTTCAAAGTCATCGTCTTAAATATTTAATATGTCTCCTAGTTTCAATTAATTGCAGTAATTTCAAGAAGAAAAAACTGCAATAACTAACTGATATTGACTATATTTTCATATTGAAATAGATAACTGACTCCAAGAACACTTTTTAAACAAACAACCTAAACACGACAGCCAAACACCTTATAGAGAGGTAATAATGTTATCCATCATTATGGCCATAATGAGTATGCAGATTTTGCTCATGTTCAAGATCGAAAGGCACTGATGGATCGTATGTGGGAGCATCTTTCACTTGCTGCTGCGTCATATCAACATAAATTTTAGAGGTAGGCCAACTCACCTCTTTAATCGATTTGGGCGCAATCAAAACCAGATGACCCAACCACCAATTACTGGTGTTAATAATCAAATAACGAATAGCCCAAGTGTCGATATCTATTAACATACCTTGCAAATGACCCAATTCACCGTCTATGGCATCAAGGTGATAACCCGCCACGGCATGACTGCTGCGTAGATGATGATCATTATCCCGTGATAGTGCTGCCTCAACATCTGCGGACATCTCTGGGTTATCTAAGTTATCTGGCTTTGGCGCGACACTATAATAACCAGGTGCCATCATGTTTGGACTGGGCTCACTTCCCCAAATACCAGTGTTACCCCAGTATTGTGAGTAACCATAATATTCCATATGATCGACCTCATGCTGCCTAGAGACTGGTTTCTCGCTATCGATGTCAGGGCTGTTTTTTACCTGCTCTCTTGAGATTGTGACAGCAAGCGTCTTTTGTTCCTGATTAAATTCTTTGATTGATATGGGTGAAAGCAATATTTTTTTGCTTGATAACCAAGAACCCGTTTCGACTACCAAATATCTAATCACCCAATGCTTGTCATCAAAATAAAAATCTTTGGTTAATCCAATATCGCCATCAGAGGCGTGAATAGATAAATTTTGTAAATCATTCAATGTATGTAACATGATGTATTTGCTCCAGATTAAAGATGGCAAACAATAAATCATTGCTTTCCTAATAGAGTGGATGTCTATCAGCTTGCACCAAATTTTCTATTCAATCTGTTCGGTGTCGCACCGATGGAGCATGAATAATAGTTTAATCTGGAGTTATCTATAAACTTTTAAGGTGAACGAGCATGACTGACATAGAAAAATTAGAGTTAGCGGCCCATCGCAGCGATATCATCGAAGATGTCAACAATTTGATTGAGAAATATCGCGCTATTTTTGGATGGGATGTACCCGATATCGATGAAAAAGTGGCAAACAGATTAATTTTGGATGAAGTTCGTCAGGCGCTTGATGATATTCAAAATGATTAAATTGTAAATATCAGTCAAAGCGCTTCAACATGTGAGTTTAGGTCGACGAAAAAATCAGATGTTAAATGCATCTTGCATCAGACTGCACATAAACTTAAAGCACATAAACTTAACTAACTCCGGCGGCAAAAGCCGAATGTATAGCCACTAGAGAAATGGATCTTGCAATCACTTTTCTGCTCAGCCCTTTTATGCCATCCATCTTCACAAAACAGCAGCCTTAGCAGCTGACTTGCGGCCTAAACGTAATCGCTGTAGGCCGTTGTTTAGTCTCTTTCCTATGAGCGAAACGCAGCTTTGCAAAGGTCTTTTTACTATCTCCCCCCCAACTAAATATCCTGTCGATGAGTATAAATACAACTCATAAATACAACTCAACATGCAATGCCTTTTGAACCAAAAATAATGGTTCCACTCGCCTGCTGTGATCGCAAATCACGCTAAACAAGGCATTTTAACCCTCTCGATTCAACAAACTCTGTTATATTGATAACAAGATTACTTAAGTATTATGTAATCTTGCATTAAATCAATGACATAAGAAAGATCATAGCAAGTAGTGAATGTCTCACTTTAATATATTGAAAGGTTATCAATGATTGACCCAAATGAGAACGCATTACTTAAAGCATTACCTGAAGCGACAAAACAGCGCTTATTTCCACAGTTAAAGATAATAAAACTGCCCTTAGGTAAAGTTATTTATGAAGCTGGTCAAAACCTTGAAAATGTCTATTTTCCCATTGATAGTATTGTCTCTTTACTGAATGTTCTCGAAGATGGCGCATCGGCAGAAATATCTGTTGTCGGCAATGAAGGTTTAGTGGGCATTGCCGTGTTTATGGGGGGAGAAAGCACCATAAATCGCGCCATAGTTCAAAGCGCAGGCCGAGCCTATAAATTGTCCGCATCGATATTGTTCGATGAATTTAACGACAATCAAAACCTTCGCGAACTGTTGTTACGTTACACTCAAGCACTGATGGCACAAATGGCGCAGACGGCAATATGTAACAGGCACCATTCTATCGACCAGCAACTTTGTCGTTGGCTGCTACTATCACTTGATAGACTGGCTAGCAACAATCTCACAATGACCCAAGAGTTGATCGCCAACATGTTAGGCGTCAGACGAGAAGGCGTAACTGAAGCCGCCGGTAAACTGCAAAAACTTGGGGTAATCAACTATAAGCGCGGTCAAATTACCGTGACCAACAGACAAAAACTCGAAACGCTGTGCTGCGAATGTTATGCCGTGGTAAAAACAGAAACCGATAGACTAGAAACCTATTAACTAATCATCTATTAACTAATCATCTATGCCAAGCTACCCCTCATTGGTGGCTTGACATGGTATATTTGGCCATCTTGTCGTTTATAACAAATCATCCCAAACATTAAAAACAATAACGTCATGCCCTTTCTATATCCTCCCAAGCAAGATTAATCGGCTTCACAGCTAGACGCTTAAAGTGCTATGAATTAATTTCATTCAAACTCAGCGCTGTGAAACCATAGCATTGTTAAACCACAGCATTGTCAAACCATAGCATTTTCAAACCACAGCCACCTAACCCATCGATTTAGTTAAACTCTCGATAACTATGTCGCTATCTTAGATAACTAAGCTCATTCGCCATCTTATGCCGTTGCCATATAGGGTATTGCTTGTGAAATATTAATATTTTCAGTTTGCTAGCCCCTAGCTGTGCAACCGTTACACCGGTGCTGCCATCGAAATGGTGCGAACCAGCTTCTTATTAACGAACTGCTGAATGCCCATTTCGCCGAGTTCGCGGCCATAACCGGAATCTTTGACCCCGCCGAACGGAAGCGCGGCATCGGTCCAATCAATATTGTTGATGAACATCATACCGGTATCAATCTGACTGGCGACGCGTTTGCCACGAGCGGCATCTTCGGTAAACACAGATCCACCAAGTCCGAAGTCAGAATCGTTGGCAAGCGCTATGGCCGCGGCTTCGTCCTTGACACGAAAAATCAACGCAACTGGGCCGAGAACTCAGTGCGATAAGCAGGGTTGCCTGGCGCAATGTTGGTCAGTATCGTGGTCTGCATGAAAGAGCCCGGGCAGTCGATACGCTTGCCGCCCATTAACACCTTAGCACCATGGGCTACAGCATCATCGACCTGCTTCAAAATATTAACCAGAGCGGCTTCTTGCGACATCGGTCCCTTGGTCGTTGTTTCGTCCATCGGATCGCCAGGTTGCTGAAGTTCAAGCGCGGTTTGAAACTTTTCGATGAATTTGTCAGCAATCGAATCGAGCACAATAAAGCGTTTAGCAGCACAGCAGGTTTGTCCCTGGTTGTACATACGGCCCCAAACAGCCCAGGGAATAGTGTTGTCGAGATCAGCGTCATCAAGCACGATAAAGGCATCACTGCCACCGAGCTCCATCGACGAGGGTTTGAGGTTTTGCCCTGCTCGGGCGGCAACGCTTCTGCCAGCGGCAAAACCACCTGTCAGTGCCACGCCCTTGACGCGCGGGTCGTCGATAATCTGGTTAGACTGTTGGTGCGAAACCAGCAGATTTGTGTACAACCCCTCAGGTGCGCCCGCATCAATCAACAACTGCTCAAAGGCAATAGCACATTGGGGTACATTGCTGGCATGTTTCACCACCAAAACATTGCCCGCCATCAGTTGCGGGCCTGCGACACGAGCAAGTTGATAAAAGGGAAAGTTCCACGGCTCGACGCAGAAAATCACGCCTATCGGGCTGCTTTCCATATGGGCTTCGCCATGTTCCGGGTCAAGTTGCTCTGGAGCTAAAAACGCTTCTGCGTGGTCTGCATAATAGCTGAGGATTTTACCACTGAAATTGACTTCGCCACGGGCTTCATCAATTCGCTTGCCCATCTCCAGTGTTGCCAGCTTGGCATAGTCATCAGTATGCGCATGCAGAAGTTCCGCAGCCTTGGCCATAATAGCGGCGCGTTGCTTATAGCTGGTGTTTTTCCATGTCTGGTAACAGGCATGCGCAGTGGCAAGTTTGATGTCAAGCTGTGCATCACTGATTTCATCAAAGGTCTTCAATATTGTTCCGTTATTGGGATTAATGCTTTTGTAAGTCATAGTGAAATCCTGTTTCAATTTGGTCTTATGGACGCCGCAAGCTTCTACTAAATTGTGCTACCTCGGCGATAACTTTTGGCGTTAACGCTCTGGAGAAGTCGCGAGAGTTGGATAGTCGGTATAACCCTTGGCGCCAGGTACGTAAAAAGTCGCTTCGTCTGGCGTGTTGAGCGTTGCATCTTGGCGCATCCGAGCGACGAGATCAGGGTTAGCCAAAAACGGACGGCCAAAGGCTACCAGGTCGCCATGTTTATCGCGTAACGCCTGTTCAGCGCTTTGATGATCAAACCCTCCAGACAGAATGAACAGACCATCGAAACCAGCGCGCAGCTTAAGCTTAAAGTCGGCGGGTACCGCCGGTGCCCCCATGGATGAATGATCAACCAAGTGGATGTAGAGAAGCCCCTGTGAGGAAAGTGCCTTAGTCAATGCCAGGTACTGCGTCTCTATGTCGGGGAATGCGCCGGTGCCATTGAACACACCGTAAGGAGAGAGCCGGATACCAACCCGATCGCTGCCGATGGCTGCCACTGTCGCACGCACAATCTCCAGCGCGAGTCGGTTGCGGCCTTCAATGCTGCCGCCGTAACCGTCAGTGCGCAGGTTGATAAGCGGATTCAAAAACTGCTCGATTAAGTAGCCGTTGGCGCCGTGTATTTCGACACCGTCGAAACCTGCCTCCAGCGCGAGCTTCGCTGACGTCACATACTCATTTATCACATGAGCGATGTCGGCCTCGGTCATTTTGCGGGGCCTACTGTGGGGCTGCATCCCTAGGGTGTCGGTATACATCTCGCCGGGACATGCCGCGGCATCTGGCCCGAGTATTTCGGCACCTGTTGGCAAGTTGTCGACATGCGCGACTCGACCGCAGTGCATCAACTGTAAGAAGATTTTACCGCCTTTGGCGTGTACCGCTGATGTGCTTGCCTTCCATGCATTCATCTGCGTGCTATCGAAAAGACCGGGGATGCGTGGGTAGCCCAGTCCGTTGGGGCTGGGCGAAGTGCCCTCGGTAATAATCAGTCCAGCCGTCGCACGTTGGCCGTAGTACGTTGCCATCAGCGCGTTAGGCGTGTGCTCAGGCGTAGCCCGACTGCGTGTTAACGGCGCCATTACCATGCGATTGGATAGCTGCAGCGAGCGGTTAGAAAATGTTTCGAAAAGCATAAGCTAGATATCCTGTTATGTATGATGAGGATGAATCCTGCCGAACCCGAGGAAAAGATCATTGCGGCAAGTCCTGAGAACTACAGCTTGCGCGCTGGCATTTAGCTGGTCTGTTCGTTAGAACACATACCCACAAATGATGCCTGCAGATCTAATAGGGTCATTGGCTGGCAGAAAGTTCGCTAGCGAACAGATGAAATGTCGTCAATCGCATATTGTATGTGTGATGCTTACTCGTCAAACATGAGAGCCAAGATGATTTATGAAGGAGTTTCACTGAATGCTGCGACTTCTGTATTTGGATCTGGCTTGGCCTGCTTGTTCGCACCCCTACTACTGAGCGGAGGAATACTATGCTAACCAGACCAATGATACCGACAACACTTTGGGGCTCAACATCCCGACGCGTTACTGAACTGACCCTACTTGCGATACTAACCCTATGTGGGCCGTCTGCTACTGCAGGCGATGGACCATGGCCGTCATTTACAGCGACGGCGCTTAGCGGCGAAAAAGTTGACAGTAACAAACTGATAGGTCAACCGACACTGCTCATACTTACGCCGTCTCGCAATGCCGCAATATCCACTCGGGAGTGGGTTAACACATTGCGCTCAGAGATAGATCATAGTAAATATCGGGTTCGCGACGTATTGGCTGTCAATTTACCCTTCTTTATGTCGGAAGAAGATGTCATTGGCCGAGCCAAAGAACAAGTGCCGCAGCGCTATCACGATCAAACCTGGATTCTCAACTCACAGATCATGGAAAGCGCGTTGGGTGTGCCCTCTGATAGCGAAGAGGCGGTCATTGTTGTTTTGGATAAGAACGGTAATCTTATATCGCAGGTTCATGGTAAAGTCACGGCGGCGCGGATGACTGAGATCACCAATGCCTTGCAGAGCCTGACTAGTGACTAACCGCCTCCGTCACTAACACTGACCACTGACCACTGACAATGATCCTTTGTAATATTACCCACCAATAGTATATTGGCAGAGTTGGCAAGTCGCATTCTCGAGCGTTTACGCTCGGGTTGCATATACAAAAAGTAAACATATTCGACTGTAGAGTGAACGATTAAGTGGTGAATTGGATATGGTAACTGCACAACGATAACCACAAGATCCTACCGAGATGACCAGCTGTTTATTTGAATTTAGAGGTGGCCGACTTCAGCGAATTCCACGCACTATCCATACCGGCCTTAAGCTCCTCCCATGCATCGTCACTGGATGCCTTAAGTTCGGTAAGTTTGCTGTTGGCCGATTTTTGCATCGTTCGCAGTTCCTCGATTTGTTTGTAGTACTCAATTTGTACATCGGCCTCCGCGTTATCAGCTTTTGCCTTGAGCTTATCGATCTCTGCGCTCCACTGGTCTAATTGTGCCTGTAGTTTTTTTTGGTAAGCTTCTTTCTTGTTCATGGTTAAACTCCTTTATGTTGTGGCCTGTCAGGGCCCAATGTTGATGTGATGAGACTTTGAGCATCGCTCACATTCTGAGAGATGATGTTGCAGTGAAAACGTGGCACTCTCATAAGCATCATGGCAGGCGTAGACACGGCTTCTGTTATAGCTATGCGTATAGCGATACGGCGTTTAAATAGCGTGAATTCATAAAAATCAGCGGACTTTTACCACCTCATCATAGGAAAACCATTGCTTATCAAGCTTTCTATAAATTAAACTTCGATTCATTTCTTCAAGTGAATCACAGCCCGAAGCGGCCAATAGTTGCAAAAAATCTTCCAACATGTGTTGGTGATAATTACGGACTCTTTGCCATTTTTCTGAAACCACCAAGCCTCTCACAAATTTGGGGTTATTTGTGGCGACGCCCGTAGGGCATTCATTGGTATTGCATTTCAGGGACTGAACACAACCCAAAGCCAACATCATACCCCGAGCGGAATTACAGATATCAGCCCCGATACAAAGGGCTTTAAAAAGATCAAAAGCGGTAAATATCTTAGTCGCTGTAATCACTTTTATGTCTTTTTTAAGCTTGTAGGTATTGAGCGTATTCACGGCGAAAATGAGTGCATCTTCCCAAGGCATACCGACATAGTTTGAGAAATCGATGGGAGCGGCGCCTGTTCCCCCTTCTGCGCCATCCACTGTGATGAAATCGGGTTTAATACCTGTTTCCAGCATTTTTTCACATATTTCAATAAACTCTTGCTTACTGCCTATGGCAAGTTTGAAGCCAACAGGTTTTCCGTTGGATAGTACTCTCAATTGATCAACAAACTGCAATAACCCTTCTGCATTGCTAAAAGCTGAATGGCCGGGAGGTGAAAGCACATCAGTATGGGGTTCAACGCCTCTTATTCCAGCAATTTCTTGATTATTTTTGGCTGCGGGAAGTACCCCTCCGTGCCCGGGTTTTGCACCTTGTGAAAGTTTGATTTCAATCATTTTTACTTGCTCAAAATTTGCCTTTTCTTTAAATTTTTCCGCATCAAAACAGCCATCATCTGTGCGGCAACCAAAATAACCTGTACCAATTTCCCACACTAAATCGCCACCTTGTAAATGGTATTCTGATATACCTCCCTCGCCTGTATCGTGAAAGAAGTCACCTGCTTTAGCGCCCAAATTTAAGGCTTGAATTGCATTTTTGCTCAACGCACCAAAACTCATGGCTGAGATATTAAATAGGCTAGCACTGTAAGGTTGTTGGCAATCTTTGCCGCCAATGATAACCCGTGGCGGTGTGTCCATTTTGCTGGCAGGATAAATGCTGTGCTGCATCCATTTGTAATTATCATCATATACATCTAGCTGAGTGCCAAAGGGGCGTGTTTGATTTTGCTCTTTGGCTCGCTCGTAGATGTAATTGCGATGATTCTTGTTAATGGGTTTACCATCGGTATCAGACTCTACGAAATATTGATGAAGCTCTGGACCTATCATTTCTAATAGATAACGAATATGACCAATGACAGGATAGTTTCTCAGTATCGTGTGTTTTGTTTGAAATAAATCATACAACCCAAGCAGCACGAGCAACGCTACAAGAACAATAGAACCTGCTAAAGGCCAGATAATAATGCAGATGAATACGGCAAAAATAAGCAGGACGATTGTGGTGAACCTAATAGCTTGCTTCATCATGTTTTATAATAATTCCCGTAGGTATTTTAGATCGGTACTGGTTGTATCGACTCTTTCTGCAAATTTTCCATTCAACATTAATTTTGCCATGGATGCTGCCATGCCTTTCACTTGATCAATGTTTACGAACGGAGGCATTGGGAACGGTAAAAATATTGATTAGCACAGGCCCCTTATGCTGAATCCGTTTGACTTTGATATGACCAATGTTGCCATCTGTAGCACTGATGACATAGTCCTCTATATTGTTAACGGTGCGTAACATAGGTATCGTCTCCTTCGAATGTTAAATGTACCAACATGAGAGCGATACAGAACTATTAAAAGGTAAAAGCGGCAACGCTGTCTGTACGCTATCAAACGTTGGTGTCATTTTCATGCGATTGACGAACCGCTCTGTGTCTATGTATCCGAGTTAGTTGCCAAATCAGGACTATTGATGAATGTGTTAACGCACGGACACCAGACCGAACGTTATTCACCGTAGAAGAACCGTCGGCAATCTTGCCGACGGTTAGAAAAATGCTGGAACAGGATATGAATACAGTCATTAAACCTTCGTTTTAGCGTTCGGTCTGACTTTGGCGTTGCTGCTGTGTAGTTGCATGGCGCGGGCTGACAGCGTGTCTCAGGAGATGACCTACTTCAGTGTCGCTTGCAGGGTAATATCCTCAACACCGGCAAGAGCCTTCGATACCGGGCAGTCACACTTTGCCGCAGCCGCAATCTCCTGAAATTTCGCCTCGTCGATGCCCGCAACCTCTGCGCTCATCGTCAACGCGATGCGGTCTATAACAAAACCTTCGCCTTGTTTAGCGAGACGAACGCTGGCCTTAGTGTCGATATTGGCGGTGGCAAACCCTGCCTTATCACAGGCGAATGAAAACGCCATCGTAAAACACGCGGCATGGGCTGCGGCTAGTATCTCTTCAGGGTTAGTGCCACTTCGGTCATCCTCGAAGCGACTACCGAAGCCGTAAGGATATTGCTTCAGTGCACCGGTCTCGGTACTTATTTTACCTTGGCCTTTCTTACCTTGACCTTGCCACTGGATAGTTGCTATTTTTTCAATCATGGTCTGTCTCCTAAATATCACATTTCTCAAGAAGGGTTTCATTTTTGACAGTAATGGTAATTATTCCCTTGTTATTAAAACATTTATAGCTTATCTGATTACCATAAGCCGGTTGTCACAAACAGATGTAATCTGGTCAGTTTCGGCGCTAAGGATTGGGTAAACTGAGACGACTTATACTTTCAATGTATGTCAGTCTGGACTTGACCATAGGTATTCGTCTGTGCGATATCCAACAGATGTGGCGGCTGCGAAGGCGCTAATCTGATTACGTAAAATAGCGCTGGGGCGTTGCAGAACCTCATGTTCCAATCGAAGACATGCTTCTCAACTTCACCTCTGTACACTTTCGTTTTAGCACCAACTAGCCTCATCTGTTGGATGCTTCAAAAGCTCTTCAATATTGGCAAGAATTACGCCGAAACCTATGTTGCCATACAATGTTTGACGCCCACCATCAAGGACATATGAAGGACTACCGTTAATGCCTTGACTCTTTGATTTTTGATAATCACCCATTAAAGATGCCATAGCAGAGCCATCACCAATGCTGGTATTAATGGTGTTTAGGTCTAGTCCATTGGCGTTAACTAAATCACAGAGGACTTCAAGGTTGCCAATATCCAAGCCATCAACAAAAAATGCGGTTCGAAATGTTAGCGCCATATCGATACTTTTCTTTTTATCATAAGTAATCTCTACCGCTTTAAGCATCAAATGCGCATTGGCTGAAGTGGTGGGTCTAACTTGCGTCCATACTTTTGGGTTTATATAGGCATATTCAAAGGCAGATGCTGACTGTTGTATGTGCTCGGCAAAGCCAATAAACCCGCCTTTTGATTGCCATTGAGTGTTTATTTTTGTCGGTACATCACCAAAAACGTCAACGTAGTAACATTTAAGTTCGATTTTGTGTCCCAATTTTTTATTAAGTTCATCAACACGTTTCTGAGCAATCCAAGCCCAGACACAAAGAATGTCAGTGTAATAATCTATGATTAAGGTTTTATCCATTTGGCATGTCACTCCTTCATCTGAGGATCTTTAATCGCACGGTACGATAACGTCAGAACTTCAAATCATGTCATCAGCCAATCTGACTGTCTGTGCGACTGCGTACATACACTTATTTACAGGCATTTCTACGCCATTGTATGTACACAAGCGTGTAGATAAACGGCACAACTTTGTCATCTATTGAGCAATACTCAATAGATGACATAGTGCTGAAAAAGGAAGTGTTTTTGTCGCGACTGTCGATAAACTTGTTAGCAAGTTCAACCAAACAAATACTACTATGTTTGTCCTTATAGGCATCAATACTCGAAGTATCAACCGGCGTAAAACCAATGAGGCGGTAAACTGCAAACAAAGTGAGCGATGCCCTCGATGAGTGCGATGAGTGCGATGAGTGCGATGAGTGCGATGAGTGCGATGAGTGCGATGAGTGCGATGAGTGCGATGAGCAACGAAGTTAAGGGCGGAGAGCATAAAAAAGCCATTCAATGGCTTAATAAATCAGCGATTTCCCTAGCGGTAAAACGCCGTTTTATTGGTGTTTTCATCGCGATATAGGCTGCCGTAATCATAATTAATAGGTTGTGCCATGTTATCGTGATGTTATTACACCCAACCGTTCATGTAGATACATACAAGCTATGGTAAATTTACACTCACCTTGCAATTGCTAGTATCTTGTTGTTTTAATTGGGTAAACCTATCGCGACCTATGACAGAGAAAAACTAAAATTGAAACCAAGGCATCATCTATGCGAAAGCAAATCGCACTCAGATAGCGCGTGAACAGGCCAATTTAAACACGTTTCCTGCGGATCTACAGTCGGTGTCTATTTTTATGTACGGATCGCCTGGGGCCGGCAAAAAAAAGCTTCAAAAACGTTTATTGACATGTTTGATGATACGGGAACTATTAGGCTGGCCCCAAATCAGCTAAGAGTCTTTTTTCAAGAGTACACTGGTCAAAATTCATGCCTATTTCAGAAAGCTGTCAGCTTTATTATTGCGCGACCCCTAGTTTGCCACGACAGGCAGTCGCTCAGGTGGTAGGGATGCACTGGGCCAAGTAGGGCGCCGTTCGGCTCGCCGGGTGGGCGGCCACAGCATGGGGCGTGCCAGCGACCACTATGCAGCCTCCCTTGTCACCGCCTTCAGGGCCGATGTCAATAACCCAGTCGGCGGCGGCAACCACGTCCATGTCGTGTTCGACCACGATCACGGTATTGCCGGCATCGACGAGCCGGTTGAGCTGGGCGAGCAGCAATAGTACGTCGGCAGGGTGCAGCCCTGTTGTGGGCTCGTCGAGAATGTACAACGTATGGCCGCGGCGTGCCCGCTGTAGCTCGGTCGCGAGCTTGATGCGTTGCGCCTCTCCTCCGGAAAGCTCGGTGGCGGGTTGGCCGAGTCGTAGGTAGCCGAGCCCCACCTCACTAAGGGTTTTAAGGCTGCGCAATGCCGAGGGTACATCGGCGAGAAACACCATTGCCGCATCCACTGTAAGCCCAAGCACCTCGGCTATATTCTTGTTACAGTATGTCACCTCGAGGGTCTCAGGGTTGTACCGCGTGCCACCGCAGTCGGGACAGGGCGAGTAACTGCCAGGTAAAAAAAGCAGACCGACCGCCACAAATCCCTCGCCAAGGCAGGTCTCGCAGCGGCCACCCGGCACGTTGAACGAGAACCGGCTAGCGCCGAACTTTCGGCTCCGAGCCTCGGGGGTCGCGGCGAATGTGGTGCGCACGGCATCGAACAGGCCTGTATATGTGGCGAGGTTGGACCGCGGTGTGCGACCGATTGGTTTCTGGTCAACGCGCACCAGTCGATCGATCAGATCCGCGCCGTTGATCGCTTCAACCGTGGTGATGTCGACGGGTTTAGGCTCGGGTTGTTCATCCTTATCCCCGGCCACCGAGGCTGTGGATGCGTTCCCGTCACTGGGATCCAGATCAGGATGAAGGTGCAGGCCAACAGTCTCGGCAAGCACCTGGCTCACTAGAGTGGACTTGCCTGAGCCCGAGACACCCGTGACCGCGGTCAGTATGCCGAGCGGAAACTCAGCGTCGAGTCCGCGTAGGTTATGGCGGGTGATACCCGTCAGGCCAAGCCAACCGAGCGGTTGTCGCAGCTCGCGTGCAGCCGGGACTGGACGCTCGCTTGCAAAGAGAAATTTTCGCGTGATCGAGGCAGGTACATCTTTGAGTCCAGCCGTCGGGCCGCTGTAGAGGACCACTCCGCCCTGCTCTCCCGCATGCGGGCCGACGTCGATGACCCAGTCGGCGCGGCGTACCACGTCCATATTGTGTTCCACGATAAAAACTGAGTTACCACTAGATTTGAGCTCGTCGAGTACGGCTAGGAGCGGCTCGGCATCGGCCGGGTGAAGCCCAGCGGAAGGCTCGTCGAGTACGTAGATTACGCCAAAAAGCCCAGAGCGCAGCTGGGTGGCTATGCGCAGCCGCTGCATTTCACCAGGAGAGAGCGTGGGTGTTGCGCGGCCTAGACTTAGGTATCCGAGGCCGAGATCGAGCAGCACGTCGAGGCGGCGAGTGAGATCCTTGGTGATAGTCGCACCCGGGGTATTGGCGGCCGCCGGACGGTCAAGCACGTGGCGGAGCTCGGTGAGCGACAAGCTGTTGAGCTCGGCTATGGTGCGGCCGTTAAAGGTAACGGCGAGTGCTTCGCTGCGCAGTCCGCTGCCCGCGCATATTAAGCATGGTCCAGATTCAACATATTTCAGTACACGGTTACGCACCGAAGCGCTTTTTGAATCGGCGAGCGTGTGCATCACATAACTCTGCGCGCTCCAGAACTTCCCCTTGTAAGGCCGGGGCCGTTCTCGCTCCGGCATGATGTCGACCACGGGTTGTTCCTCGGTGAACAAGATCCAATCGCGATCGGCGCGGGACAGCTGTTCCCAAGGTATGTCCACATCATGGCCGAGCGCAGTGAGGATGTCGCGCAAGTTCTTACCCTGCCACGCCCCAGGCCAAGCCGTGACGGCGCCTTCGCGAATGCTCAGTGAAGGGTCGAGCACCAGCGATGCCTCGGTGACTGTGTGCGCGGTTCCGAGTCCCTGGCATTTAGGGCAAGCGCCCATGGCGGTGTTGGGTGAAAAGGAGTCCGACTCGAGGCGCAAAGCCCCATCAGGGTAAATACCTGTACGGGAATAAAGCATCCGTAGAGAGTTCGAGAGGGTGGTGACTGTGCCTACACTTGAGCGTGAGTTGGGTGTACCTCGGCGCTGCTGGAGTGCGACGGCTGGCGGCAATCCAGTAATTTCGTCCACCTGAGGCGTATGGCCTTGCTGGATCAGACGCCGGGCATACGGCGCGACGGACTCGAAGAAACGTCGCTGGGCCTCAGCGAAAATTGTGCCAAAAGCGAGCGAGGATTTGCCAGAGCCGGACACCCCTGTGAAAGCAACTATCGAGTCCCGGGGTAGATCCACGTCAACGTTCTGCAGGTTATTTTCTCGGGCGCCGCGCACGCGCACAAACCCCGCGGGTATGGAGTGCGAAACTGATGTTGGTGTTGGGGTGTGGCTACTGAAAGTGTCAACTGGCAAATCAAGGCTGCCACTATTCTTTTCTTTATTCATGCTAAAAGACCCCTTAGGTTAATTCTTGTCTAGATGTGCAGGATATGATGGGACGTGCAGAATATGATTGCTTCTACTGGCATTAATGCGCAATTCTCAGCCTATGATGCCATTTATTTCATGGCACAATAATAACAATAATCAAGCCATAAATGGCCTAGTTTACTCAGTCAGGATGAACAGAGTTCATGGTATGTTCTTAACCAAGAGCTTAAGATCACTATCTCCATCAAAATATTCCAATTAAAATATGCCACCCATTTTTAAGGTAACACATAACGCCTTTCGTTTTTGAGTTGCCAACACCTGCTATGATTTTCTTAACGTACAGATTCAACCGAGTGATTTGAAAAATGTTTACTCAATAGCCACAAAATGACTCATTAGTTAAAACCAAGGCAACAGAAAAGCTTGATATCAATCAAGTAGAAAATAGTTTGTGGGATTCAGAAGTGATTGTTTACGCACACAACCCGCGCTGGTAATTTTACAGCGCCTTGTCGTCGTTTTCGGTCTAAATGCTCGCAGTATTCGGATAAGGCAGGTAATACTCCAACTGCACCTTTAAATAATGCACCAAATTCAGTGGTGATTTTAAGCCAATTCTCTGCAGTTGGAATGGGTGGCCATGTCAACAGGGATGCCACCCATTTTTATAATGCGGAACCCATAAAATAGGCTCCGTTCTTAAAAAATAGTAATTCTACAACCGCAACGATACTGTGGAATGACTTCAACCTAACCCCTAAACAATATCAAACCTCAATCAAACTGCATTTATAGTCTGACACTGCAATTGACCATTGTATTTAGCATTAAAAAAAACAAATGGTGAGTTAACTTCTTCAATAACATAATCATCTAAGTCGTATGTATTAATCGTCTCTATCGAAGTATTCTTATCCAATGACTTATTGTCTATTCTATTGTAATTGAAAGTTATATTTTGGAATAACACATCTAGAGATGTGTGATCATTTTTAGCGCGCAGTATCAATATTTTTCTATTTTGGAAGAAAAATCTTAATTGGTTGTTACCCGCCAGAACAGCACTACAAGTCTGTATTAATCCATCATCGAATTGGCTTATAATCTTATTTTTTCTAGCGGTACTTTTGGCCAACATCCAAGCATTGATATATGAGTAAATAGCTGGTTCAGCGCAATAATATTGACCGTCATACGTAATGGTATAGCCGATATCAGTATTAAGCATTTTTACTTGATGCTGTTCACAGGCTAGTCCTTGATTAAACCATGCATTAGCCACAGTTTTACTATTTTCACTATGTTTAATTAACCAGTTACTGACTGATAATGAATGACCAAATTGGTTATTTTTTAACGCGATTAATGACATATCACTGAGTGCTTTCTCATTTTTAGGATTAATGCTCAATGCCTTGATTAAATACTCATAAGCATCTTGTACTTTGCCCTGTGGATAAGCCGCTATAGCCGATTTTATTTGATTTTTTTCTACTTTATTTAATTGTTGTGAACTTGGAGGCGTAAGCCACTTTTGTACAGTTAACTTACTTTCTTGGGGAATATGACTATTTATCTCAGCTGATGCTGTATCGGTATATCGATAGAACCAATCCAATGGTGTTTCTTCTGTCATTGGGTAATTATGATGGTTCTCAGCTTTCATATAAGTTGCAGCACCATTGTCTATTAATAACTTAATAAAATCAGGAGAAGCATACCTTACCGCATAATGAAGAGCCGTCATTTTGAAGGTGCTTAACGCGTAATAACAAGTATCATCAGGTATTGTGGTATTGGCGACGGTATTAGCCCCGTGTTGAATAAGCAACTTGGCGGACTCTAATAAGTTATATTGAGCCGCGTACATCAAAGGTGTTTTACCAAATGCATTACTGTGATTGGGACTTATACCCTGTTGCAATAGATATTCTAATACTTCAGGTTGGTTTATCGCTAGGTTTAAAATACTTTCTTGTGCTTCTTGCGAATAGTAAGTTTTTGCGATGCTGTCGATATCACTAGCAATAAATTCAATTGTTTTTATGGTATCTAACGATTGTTTGGTAATAATTGCATTTCTTAGATTGAACTCACCTGCGGAAAATTCAGGGTTATACATATAGAACCCAAAACCTGCACTAATTGCTGATGTTAATGCAAGCTCAGCTATTTCATCGGATTGTTGTTTATACCAATGATTCGCCTGTTGATAAAATTGCGAAAGCGATTTTATCGAGATAGCTAACTGATGTTTATAGCCATTAAATGCTTTTTGCTCAGCGACACCGGTTAATGACCACCTTTCTAAATCGGTTATCATTTTAGAATAATTACCGTGACTATTTTTACTTTCTCTACTTTCGCCCCTCATTGCCCAGGGGCGAGTTAATGTCAAACTCAGTTTATGCTTAATGGCATTTCCCCAACGCCAACGAGTATTCATTCGCCCACATGAAGAGCCACTACCTTGACTTAAAGCCAGAGTCGATTGATACAAATCATCAAAACTTTTCATCGCGCTGAAATAACTATGCTCTTTGTTGAATGGCACTACTGTTGCTGTTAAGTTTATTTCGCAAGCTGGTGCCCATGTTGCGTTTGGGCTAAGACGATAAACAAATAACTGGCCTATATCAGCGCCATAATGTCCTAAAACAAACATATACGGGATATTTGTGCCCGACTGTGCGTATGTATAACCATAGCTCATTGCGGGTGGTGCGTTTTTGGCTAGTGCTGCAATTTGCTTGGCGGTTAACTCAATGAATGATGAAGTAGACACTAGCGATTGCTGCCTCTCACACGCTCCACTGCAGCCACTATGCAAATAATTATAGAGATAGAATTCTTTACCGTAAGCATACAGGCTTGTTAAAGAGTCTCCTCCTAATATTGTCCAATCTAGTATTTCTCCCGTATTTACATAGCCATGCCCTCTAACGCCATAAGCTGCGCCCCAATCGATATCTGAGTAGAATTTTGATTGTGCATCTTCCAACAAGGATTGACATGCAGGATCATTATCTGTGATTAAACTCGGCTTATTCCAAGCTGAGGTTACTTTTACAAAGGGCGTTTTCTCAGAAGATAAAGAGTGACAAGAAAAAACAATTAAGCAGAGGGTTAATAAGCAACGTAACATTAATATCATCCATAATATTCAATACAACCAATTGGATGTCATCCTAAAGATGATAAACAGTAATAACAATATTTATTTTCAAATAGATAGCATGCGCATTGACACATAGACTTTGGGTTTTAGCTAATAAAATTAATCGTGACACCTGCAGTTAATCTGTAATTCATGATGATACTTTTTCGTCTTTGCCTTAAATCTTGCGGAGGGATAGCTTGCTTGTAATAAAGAGGAACCCGTGGGTTCAAAGTCCTATCTTTCGCCCAAATAAAAAGGCCTTATCTTTCGATAAGGCCTTTTTATTTAATGTGGCGGAGGGATAGGGATTTGAACCCTAGAACGGGATAAACCGTTGCCGGTTTTCAAGACCGGTGCATTCGACCACTCTGCCATCCCTCCGAGCGGGCGAATAATATGACAATGACTGTTTTGTGTAAAGGGTAAATTGCAAATAATTTGTTAAGTGGTGATTAAACACTCAAGTTAACTGTAATTGGTGTATCGATATGGATTATTCGCTAACAGCTAAGCCTCTATACTGAGGATGAACACAATATGTGGTTTGAAGTGTTCTTAAACGAGCTCAACGGCAGTTGAATTGTGCTTATCAACTTAAGCTGACCATTTTTGTCATTTAAAATGTGATTAAACAGCTGATAGCGGCGACTTTGCTTGATTTGATTAGGCTTAATGTTTACCTTTACTGCAAGTAATTTTGCCAATGCCAAGGATAGCGAGATGCTTTCAGAACAAGCATTCGAGATGATAGATATTGTTGCCCGTGTGGGCAGTTTTACCGCCGCAGCCAATAAATTGAATAAAGTACCGTCTGCAGTGAGTTACGCCATTAAACAGATTGAAGATGACTTAGGGGTAATATTGTTTGAGCGTCACCATCGCAGTGTCAGTTTGACGCCCGCGGGTGAGCATTTTGTGGCGCAGTCGCGCGAGATAATGACTAAATTGAACAACATTAAACGTGATACTCAGAAAGTGGCTAATGGCTGGCGCCCTTCTTTATCTATTGCGATTGACAATATGGTTCGCGCAGACAAAATCAGTAGCTTGATTGCTGATTTTTATCGCCACTTTACCGACATTGAATTGATTATTCGCTTAGAAGTTTATAATGGTGTGTGGGAAGCATTGTCGACGGGTAAAAGCGATATCGCCATTGGAGCAACCTCAAGTATTCCTGTTGGTGGCACTTTCAAGTCGCGCGATATGGGAATGATTCAGTGGTCTTTTTTAGTCGGTAAAAATCACCCGTTAGCCAAAGCAGAGCATGCGTTAACCGATGATGAATTATTACAATATCCGTCAATTTGCCTGCAAGACACGGCTCATAATATTGCCCACAGGCCAAATTGGTTGTTAAATAACCAGCGCAGAATTGTGGTACCTGATTGGATCAGAGCAATAAATTGTTTTAGAGAAGGCTTAGGCGTGGGTTACATGCCATATCATTTGGCCGATATTTTTATTAAAGCCGGCGCGCTAATAGAAAAACAACTTGCCACCCCAAAGCAAGACACAGCCTGCTGTTTAGCTTGGAATAATGCCAATATGACGCCTGCTATGCAGTGGGTATTAGATCATCTCGGCGATACCGAAAAATTAAAAAAAGAGTGGCTTAGTTAAACCTCTTTTGCAAAATAAGTTTTTGTTAATAACATTACTTATACAAACGTTTATGTTAAATTAGCGACTATTAAGATGATGTTTGTTATGAATTAATTTTTGTTTAATGTACATTGCTTACGCTATACAAAAGGATTTAGCTTCAGAGTGAAATATATTTTTGTGAAAGATATTTTTCTCGTTGAGCAAATCATTGAGTTAACACCTGGAGACGATAATGAATCAACAATCAGTTATATCACCTAGTCTATCGACTACTGATGTCAACAAAATGCTAAAAAACACTTATATGCTGCTTGCAATGACATTGGCATTCTCTGCTGTTACTGCAGGTTTAGCCATGGCAATCAACATTGGTCCAATGATGTCGATAGGCTTATCGCTTGGTAGCTTAGTGTTATTATTTGTGACCCTTAAAAAAGCAGACAGTGCAGCCGCTATATTTTGGGTGTTTGCCTTTACCGGTATGCAAGGTGCGTCGCTCGGTTACATTCTTAACCATTATGCTGGTATGGCAAATGGCCCTGGCTTAATTATGCAGGCCTTAGGGTTAACCTCTATCATTTTCGTGTCGCTTTCAGCGTATGCGTTAACCACTAAGAAAGACTTCTCATTTATGCGCGGCTTCTTATTTGCGGGTTTATTAGTGATGATTGGTGCGATGGTCATTAATATATTCGTCGGTAGCTCAATATTATTTATGGCAATGAATGCAGGTATTGCGTTGCTAATGACAGGTTTCATTCTATATGACACTAGTCGTATCGTGAATGGCGGCGAAACAAACTACGTTCGTGCGACTATCTCATTGTACTTAGATTTTTTGAACTTGTTCATCAGCCTGTTACATTTAATGGGTATTGGCAACGACGATTAATCGTCGATAGAGTTCATTGACAAATTACGTTAAAATGACCCTACATTAGGGTCATTTTTTTTATCATGAGCAAATTCATCATTCAAGTAAACGGCAGCGTTTATGGCTCTACGGCCAGTTTTCGTGCGTTATCATTTTGTCAAAGTGCATTAGCCAATGGCCATCAAGTCATCAATGTCTTTTTCTATCAAGATGGCGTAACCAACAGTAATGCCCTCACCTGTCCTGCATCTGACGAAATTGATATGCATTCCAATTGGCAATCATTGTCATCACAACATTCAATACCGCTAACCAATTGTGTGTCTGCAGCGCTGCGTCGTGGTGTGTTGTCACAACAAGATGCTGCTGAAAACGGTAAACCACAATGGAATAGCAGTGAGGTATTTACCATGGGCGGTTTGGGTGAATTAGTGGTCGGTATTGAACAAGCTGACAGGTTGATTAGCTTTTAACGTATTAGTGGAAAAGACAATGAAATCACTGGCAATTATGTTTAGGCATGCACCATTGGGCACTACAAGTACCCGTGAAGGGCTGGATTTTGCCATGCTCAGTGCCAGCTTTGAACAACAAGTGAGTATTATATTTACCAATGAAGCGGTATTACATTTATTAGCAGGCCAAACACCTGAGCAAGCAGGTTCTAAAGATTATGTGTCGGCGTTTAAAGCGCTATCTCTTTACGATATTGACACCGTGTTGGTTTGTGCAGAGTCAATGCACACATTAGGATTACAGCCCAATGACCTTAGTATTGCAGCCACAGTGGCGACGGCTGAGACGATTACCCAAACCCTGCAAGCGGCTGACGAGGTGTTAGTATTTTGATATTACATCATATCCAGACGTCAGTAATGACTGACGACGCCTTGACTACATGCTTACGCTATATTCACCCTAACGACAGTATTTTATTGTCTAGCGATGCGGTGAATTGTTTATTACAAACCCAGTGGCAACAGCGTTTAGTGAACATTACTCTGTTTGTGCTACAAGATGATGTTGTTGCACGGGGTTTATCCGATCGCTTGACGATTATGTTAGCCAATAAGGCTGCGGGCTCTTTTGATATTATTGATTATTCACAATTTGTTGAACAATCTTTGTTACACGAGAAGGTGATAACTTGGTAAACTTTTTTGAATTTAATGGCCAACAAATCGAAACCGATCATCAGGGCTATTTAAAAAATGTAAATGACTGGCAAGAGCCTATGGCAATTGCGATTGCTGCCACTGAGAACATTCAGTTAACTGAGCAACACTGGGAAGTTATCCGTTTTGTGCGTGATTTTTATCTAGAGTACAAAACCAGCCCAGCTATTCGTGTGTTGGTCAAAGCGATAGGCCAACGATTAGGAGCAGATAAAGGTAACTCAAAATACTTATATACTTTGTTTCCGATTGGCCCAGCGAAACAAGCAACAAAAATAGCAGGATTACCCAAACCGGCGAAATGTTTATAGCTGATTAGTACTGACAAAAAAGCCCGCTTAAGATAACTTAAGCGGGCTTTTTAAATGGCTAACCTTGACTGAGGCTATTTTGGAAATATATTTTCTATCACTATAAATGCTGCTTGAGCTAGTTGAACAATTACCAACAAAATAAAAAAGAAGATAACTGATAAATAGATAAGCCTACGATTATCACGCCGACTTGAACCCATTACTGGTTGTACCAACCCTTATAAATATGTGACCTACTCAAACTGAGTGACACAATTTCCAATGCAACGTAAAAATAAAATATGTGCTGCGATACGGTAACCCCATTAACACGATTTACGGATTACGGGGGTTACTCAACGCGCTACAACATACAGGTCTTTTAAGGCCACGAATGCCTAAAGCTCTATCTTGCACAAGACTGACAATTAACACCCTAGCCACACTAAAATGGACTGCGGCTAGGACTATATCAATTGGCCAATCATATTAGCTAACTATATAATTAGCGCTTAACATTAACCAATCAGACTTAAACCGCCCATGTATGGACGTAATACTTCGGGTACTGTAATGGTGCCATCTTGATTTTGATAGTTCTCAAGTACTGCTACTAACGTTCGGCCAACCGCTAAACCTGAACCATTTAAGGTGTGCAATAAAGCAGGTTTGTTGTCGACTTTGCTACGGTATCTAGCTTGCATTCTTCGCGCTTGGAAATCTTTCATATTTGAACAAGATGAAATTTCTCGGTAAGTATTTTGCGCTGGTAACCACACTTCGATATCAAAAGTTTTACTTGAACCAAAGCCCATATCACCAGTACATAACACCATAGTGCGGTACGGTAAGTTTAATAACTGTAATACTTTTTCAGCATTGGCAGTAATTTCTTCTAGTGCTTGCATTGAATGATCAGGGTGAGCAATTTGCACTAACTCAACTTTGTCGAATTGATGCTGACGGATCAAACCACGGGTATCACGGCCATAAGAGCCCGCTTCACTGCGGAAACATGACGTTAACGCCGTCATTTTCATTGGCAGCTCACTTTCGTCCACTATCATATCGCGCACATAGTTGGTTAATGGCACTTCAGCAGTTGGGATAAGTGATAAACCCTGGCCTTCTTCAGTAGCGGGTTTAGTGTGGAATAAGTCTTCGCCAAACTTAGGTAATTGGCCTGTGCCTAATAAGCTTTCTTCGTTCACCAATAACGGCACGTAAGCTTCCGTATAGCCGTGTTCAGTGGTGTGAAGGTCTAGCATAAACTGACCTAAGGCACGATTTAAACGGGCAATTTGGCCACGCATGATAATAAAACGTGAACCGGTAATTTTAACCGCGCTTTTAAAGTCTAAACCGCCTAGTGCTTCGCCTAAATCTAAGTGATCTTTCACTTCAAAGTCGAATACCTTTGGGGTGCCCCAACGACGCACTTCAACATTGTCGTTTTCATCAGCGCCTACAGGAGCAGATTCGTCTGGCAAATTTGGCATGCTCATGGCAATACTATTGATTTGTTGCAACAACTCAGCAAGCTCAGCTTTCTTTGCATCTAGCTGCGCACCTAAATCACCCACTTGCGCCATAATGGAACTGGTATCTTCACCGCGCGCTTTAGCTTGACCAATCGACTTCGAGATCGCGTTACGCGATGCTTGTAAGTCTTCTGTAGCAACTTGTAGCGATTTACGCTTTTCTTCAAGTTGGGTCAAATTCTCGACATCAAGAATAAAGCCACGAGTGGCTAAACGCTCGGCAGTGATTTCCAGTTCATTACGCAAAAATTTTGGATCTAGCATGTTGTGAGTTCTTTTTAGTTAAACACGTGAAAATATAAGCTGTTGACCTAAATACACCATAAAGAGGCATAAGGTGACATTCAACAACACATTTAAAATAGCTTTCTGCCATAAGCCTTCTTGCAATAGCAGTAAGGTTTCATTCGAAAAAGTCGAAAACGTCGTTAATGCACCTAATAGACCAATGCCAATAAGCGCTTTAATTTCAGGGCTAATATGACTCAATTGCCCTAGCGCATAAACTACGCCCATTAAAAACGATCCCAATAGATTGACTAACAGTGTACCAAAAGGAAAACTGCTTCCAAATACCTGGATCATAAAAATTGACAGAAGATAGCGTAAAACTGCACCAATCGACCCACCTAATGCCACCAAGAACACATTAGTCATAGCGTTTGTCCTCGCTTTGTTGATCAAGTTGGTTTAATTGGGCCAATTTATCTTGAATGCGCTTTTCAAAACCTCTGTTAGTGGGTTGATAAAATTGACTGTGTTGCAGTGATTCTGGAAAGTAATTTTCGCCAGCAGCATAAGCACCAGGTTCATTATGTGCATAACGATACTCCTTACCAAAGCCGATGTCTTTCATCAGTTTGGTTGGCGCATTACGTAAATGGTTGGGCACAGGTTCGTGTCCGGTTTGTTTGGCTAACTCGCGAGCAGCACCAAATGCACTATAAACAGCATTACTTTTAGGAGCACTGGCTAAATACAATACTGCTTGCGCTATCGCTCGTTCACCTTCTGCAGGGCCAATGCGGTGATAACAATCCCAGGCATTAAGTGCAACGGTCATGGCTACTGGGTCGGCATTACCAATGTCTTCAGAGGCAATCGCTAATAAGCGGCGAGCAACATACAAAGCATCACCGCCACCTTCTAAAATACGGCAATACCAATACAAAGCGGCATCCGGCGCAGAGCCCCGCACAGACTTATGTACAGCTGAAATTAAATCGTAAAATTGATCGCCATTTTTATCGTAACCCGCAGCTTGATGTCCGGCGACTTGCGTCAGCATCTCGGTGGTAAACGCGCCAGCATCAGCCACTAAATCGCTCATTAATTCAAGCAAGTTAAGTGCTTTACGTGCGTCACCATCACTAATGTCGGCCAATTGCTTGGCTACATCTGCAGGTAATGTTAATTGGCGTTTGCCCAAACCACGTTCAACATCAGCTAATGCTTGAGTGACAATTAAGCTTATTTCGTCAGAGCTTAGTCGATTTATAAGGTAAACACGCGCACGCGACAATAAAGCGTTATTGATTTCAAATGAGGGATTTTCGGTGGTGGCACCGATGAAAATAACCGTGCCGTCTTCAATAAAAGGTAAAAATGCATCTTGCTGACTTTTATTAAAGCGATGAACTTCGTCGACAAATAATAAGGTTCGTTGACCACGACTTTGGGCAATGGCTTTAGCTTGTTCTATTGCGGCGCGAATGTCCTTTACGCCAGATGTTACCGCAGAGATACGTTCAACATGGGCGTTGGCATAATGGGCAATTAACTCAGCTAAGGTGGTTTTCCCCGTACCGGGTGGGCCCCATAACAACATAGAATGTGCTCGATTAGCCTCTAGCGCTTTACGCAGAGGTTTACCTTCACCTAATAAGTGTGCCTGACCTATGTATTCACTAATCTCCCTTGGGCGCATGCGAGCGGCCAAGGGGCGAAAATCTGGTGCAAAATCAAAACCTAAATTAGCCATCAAACAACCTAGTTTGTTTGCTTTAAACGTTGATCGTCAATATCAACGTTATCAGGTACGGCAAACTTAAATATGTTTGTCTCGTTATCTTTTACTTTGCGTTGCTGAGTTAACGCAAATTGACTGAGGTTGCCTTGCTCGTCGGTTAAGTTGAATTTAACTAACTGGCTCGCGTCAAAACACACACTCACAGCAACAACATTGCTGTTAAGTTTTTTAGGTTGAATATCAAAACAAGTTGATTTTCCGCTTACGGCACGCTTAGTGACCGAATACTTAGCCCATGTGGCTTCGTCTCGATGCACTAACAAGGCCATAGGAGATGCATCAACGGCTTGAGCAACATCCATCACAGTCACTTCTTCCGCAAAAGGATTATAAATCCACAAGTTAGCGCCATCTGCCACAATTAATGATTCGTCTGGCTGAGTTAAATGCCAGTAAAATTGATTCGGATATGCAAGTGCAAACACCCCGCTTCCGGTTTGAATAGGCTTACTGTTAATGTCAGTCACTTGTTGGGTAAATGTCGCATGCAAGCTGTCTATATTAGATAGCTTAGCGCGTAATTCGGTTGCGTCATCGGCCATTGCGGCAACGCTGCTTAAACTTGTGGCTAATAATAGGCTTAACACTGTAATACGTTTATTCATCATTAATTCCTCGGTGGTGGCGGCGCCAACACTTCACGATTACCATTGTGGCCTTGGGCTGTCACAATACCTTGGCTTTCCATCATTTCAATAATGCGGGCGGCGCGATTGTAACCAATTTTAAATTTGCGTTGTACGCTAGAAATGGAGCCGCGGCGAGTTTCGGTAACAAATGCTACCGCGTCATCATATAACGCATCCAACTCTTCTTCGCTATCGGAGGTTTCACCGGGTAACAGTACTTGTTCACCATCTGTAGCACCATTAAGAATTTCTTCAATATATTGTGGCTTACCACGAGCACACCAATCGGCTACGACTTTATGCACTTCATGATCATCAATAAACGCCCCATGAACACGATTTGGCAAACCGGTTCCTGGAGGTAAATACAGCATATCACCCATGCCTAATAGGGTTTCTGCGCCCTGTTGATCAAGAATGGTACGAGAGTCAATTCGTGACGACACTTGGAACGCAATACGGGTTGGAATGTTAGCTTTAATCAAGCCAGTGATCACATCAACCGATGGACGCTGTGTCGCTAATATTAAGTGAATACCTGCCGCACGCGCTTTTTGCGCGATACGGGCAATGAGTTCTTCTACTTTCTTACCGACAATCATGATCATGTCAGCAAATTCATCGACGACCACCACAATAGAAGGCAGTTTTTCTAATGGTGGCGCATCGTCTAGCATGCTTTCAGAAGACTTCCATAATGGATCGGGAATGTACTCCCCTTTGGCGGCTGCTTCTTTAATTTTAAAGTTGTAGCCTTTAAGGTTACGCACACCTAATGCCGACATTAATTTATATCGGCGTTCCATTTCACCTACACACCATCGCAGTGCATTGGCTGCTTCTTTCATGTCGGTAACCACTTCACACAATAAATGTGGAATACCTTCATACACCGACAATTCGAGCATCTTAGGGTCAATCATAATAAAGCGGACATCATCTGGGCCCGATTTATACAACAAACTGGTGATCATCGCATTCACACCAACCGATTTACCAGAACCCGTTGTACCAGCAACTAATAAATGCGGCATTTTGCCTAAATCAACGACCACAGGCTCACCGGCAATGTCTTGTCCTAACACCATAGACAATGTCGATTTGCTGTCTTTAAACGCGGCAGAATCGAGTACATCGCGCATAAACACTGTTTCACGGAACTTGTTCGGTAATTCTAGGCCTACATAAGCTTTACCAGGAATAACTTCAACTACACGCACGTTTTCAGATAATAATGAACGGGCTAAATCTTTCGATAAATTGGTGATTTTAGACGCTTTAACGCCTGGAGCTAATTCAAGTTCAAAACGAGTAATCACAGGTCCAGGATACACCCCTACTACATTGGCGATAATGTTAAAGTCGGCCAGTTTTGTTTCAACCAATCGAGCAACTTGCTGCAACTCAGCTTCACTTATGGGGTTTTTCTTACGATCAGGAACATCAAGTAAGGTAATGCTCGGTAGCGGATCCATTTTTTGACGCGCTTGTTGAGGGGTTTGGCCATCAATTACCACAACGCCATCCACAATTCGGACATCTTTTTTCGGCTTTTGCTGAGCGACTAATGCCCCTGTTGAATGAGGCTTATTAAATGCTTCCTCAAAAGGTTCATCTGCGATATCTAGATTATTAATTGCAGGGCTATCATTAACGCCATCATCATTGTCGTCATCAATATCAAAATCGACATCATCTTTAGTCGCGACCCAAGGTGCAAAAGATGTGTCGTCATTATCGAGTTGCATCGACGGTTCTTGGCGATCATCTATATCAAATTCATCGTCATCATTGTCTGATACGTTAATATCTTCAGCAGGTTTAGCCTTGCGGCTAAAGAAACCGCGTTTTTTCTCAACAATAGGTGGCGTCTCTATTGCTGGCTTAATATGAATTGGCACTTTGACTGCCGATTTGCTTGGCTTATCCAGTGAGGGCTCATTTTGTAGATCAATTTCATTACGGCGTTGGGTAAACTTATCCACTAATGACATAAAACCTTTGGTATCTTCGGTCTCACGTTCACGTTTAAATAATCGTGGCAATGTCCATATTTTCTTAGCTAACCAGATAGAACCTAAACCCGTTAACTCAATAATGGTTAACCAACTCACGCCTGTCGCTAAGGTGAAGCCTGCACCAATAAAACACATTAATAGTAATGTGGTACCGAGCTTATTAAAATACGGCAACATGGCTTGACCAATAACGTCACCTGCAACACCACCGGCTGAAAACACAAACATATTCTCGGCATTCATACTGACCAGCGCAGCTAACGCCAGCAACATCAGAATAAAACCAATAATTCTTAGGCCAACAGAAAAATAATCTATTTCGAACACTCGATGCGCGCGATTAAAAATAAACCAACCGGTTGTGGCTATAATCATGGGAATTAAAAAAGCGATGAACCCGAAGAAATAAAACAGCACATCTGCTGTCCAAGCACCTACAGCACCAGTCCAGTTGTGTATCTCACCTTGGAAATGCGACTGACTCCAGCCAGGGTCACTTGGATTGAAACTGGATAATGCCAATAGAATATAGGTTGCAACCATGCAACATAATATAAGACCACCTTCAAGTAGCCTTTGTAGGCCACTGAGTGTTTTAAGACTATTTTCCTGAGTCAAACGAAAGCATCCATAAAAAAGTGAAAAATAAGGGTTAAGATAACAGAATATCACTGTATTTGCAGTGATTATGCACCTTGAATTAATCAAGCTCAATCGATTGTTATGTCGAATTAATCAAGAAACATAAAAGCATTGATGATGGTAGTCAAGATGATGATTTTATATACAAAAAATGTTTAGTTAGCGAAAAAGATGAACATAGGCAACAACAGTCATCTATAATTCATCATTCCGGCTCTAAAAACGGGATAGGCGATTAAGTTAGCGAGATTACCCTAGGTTGTATAACGCAACCTTATTGGTTTGTTTAACCTCCTCCATCACTACATAAGTACGAGTATCTGAAATGGATGGCAGTTTCAGTAAGGTTTCACCTAATAATCGCCGATATGCAGACATATCTGACACCCTAGTTTTTAATAAGTAGTCAAAATCACCAGAGACCAAATGGCATTCTTGGATGTCATCAAGCAATTGCACAGCACGGTTAAAGCGGTCAAAAATGTCTGGAGTGTCACGATTTAGAGTGATCTCAACAAAGACTAATAAAGAAGCACCGAGAAAATGTGGATTAACCAACGCAGTATAACCGCTAATAAAACCTTGTTTCTCAAGCCTTTTTACTCTTTCTAAACACGGTGTAGGGCTTAAGCCGACTCGTTTAGATAGTTCAACATTTGATATGCGACCATCCTGTTGAAGTTCATTTAAGATATTACGATCAATGCGGTCTAAATCTTTCACTGAAAAGCTTTTGCTATTTGCCATATATTCAACCTTGTTTTGTCCTTAAAACAACATTTCTGCCTATTAATTATCGAAATTCAGCAACATAATCTGCTAAAGCAGCACTATACTAGAGTCACCTGAAATAAGCACGTTCAGGTCACAATTAATAACAACTATACCCACTTGAAGTGGGGTTTTTTATGTCAATCGAGGCTCAAATAATGATTATTGGTGTTCCAACAGAAATCAAAAACCACGAATACCGTGTAGGCATGGTTCCTTCAAGCGTACGTGAATTAACCATAAAAGGTCACGTTGTTTATGTTCAATCAGATGCGGGTGTGGGTATTGGTTTTACCGATCAAGACTATATGGATGCGGGCGCCTCGATTTTAGCTACAGCAGCTGAAGTGTTTGCTAAATCAGACATGATTGTAAAAGTTAAAGAGCCACAAGCAGTAGAACGTGCAATGTTACGTCACGACCAGATTTTATTCACTTATTTGCACCTTGCACCAGATTTGCCGCAAACTGAAGAATTAATCACCAGTGGCGCTGTTTGTATTGCTTACGAAACCGTAACAGATGACCGCGGCGGATTACCATTACTTGCACCAATGTCAGAAGTGGCTGGCCGCATGTCAATCCAAGCAGGAGCTCGCGCACTTGAAAAATCATTAGGCGGCCGTGGTATGTTGCTTGGTGGTGTTCCAGGTGTTGAGCCAGCTAAAGTGGTCATCATTGGTGGCGGTATGGTTGGTACAAACGCAGCGCAAATGGCTGTTGGTATGGGTGCTGATGTTGTTGTTTTAGATCGCAGCATCGATGCATTACGTCGTCTAAACGTTCAGTTTGGTTCAGCGGTTAAAGCCATTTACTCAACAGCTGATGCTATTGAGCGTCACGTATTAGAAGCTGATCTTGTTATTGGCGGTGTATTAGTTCCAGGTGCTGCAGCGCCAAAATTAATCACTCGTGACATGGTTAAGCGCATGAAACCAGGCAGTGCAATTGTTGACGTTGCTATTGACCAAGGTGGTTGTGTTGAAACATCGCACGCTACCACTCACCAAGACCCAACTTACATTGTTGATGACGTAGTACATTACTGTGTGGCTAACATGCCAGGTGCAGTAGCGCGTACTTCTACATTTGCATTAAACAATGCAACACTACCTTACATTATCAAGTTAGCTAACCAAGGTTACAAACAAGCATTATTAAATGACAAACATTTATTAAATGGCTTAAACGTAATGCACGGTAAAGTCGTCTGTAAAGAAGTGGCAGAAGCGTTGAACCTTGAGTTCACTGAACCAAGAAGCATGCTTGCTTGAATGAGTAAGTCATTGAATTAACTTTATTCAATAAAAATGCCACATTAATAAATGCGGCATTTTTTATGTTTATTAAGCAAGAATATCAAACACTTATATTAAACCCTGATATCAAAAGATACGAGATTGTTTCGCCAATAATGCAAAGAAGTCAGCTTTAGGCATAGGTTTATAAAAATAATACCCTTGCACCGCTTCAATATTCTGTTTTTTGATAAAATCTAATTCAACTTCAGTTTCGACACCTTCAGCGACAATTGACAGATCTAATGCTCGGCTCATACTGACAATAGCTTCTATCAACGCTTCATGTCGCGCACCCAATGAAATTTTCTGGATGAAGGATTTATCAATTTTAACTTGATCCACAGGGAAGTTTGCCAAATAAGATAAAGATGAATAGCCAGTACCAAAATCATCCACTGAAATTTTCATTCCACGATGCCGAAGTTCTGTTAATAATTGGCTAATCGATGATTGTTGTTTCATCATTAATGATTCGGTGATTTCTAAAGTGATTAGCTGATACGGGATCTGGCTACCACCTAACAACTGTGAAAGGTTATCAAAATAGCGTAAAAATCGTTGTTGTAGATCGGTCGTCCAAAATTCAATCGTCGACACATTAATTGAAAATGGAATGGCATAACCACTTTTCTGCAATGCGATGATACTGGTTATTGCTTGTGTTCTCACCCACTCACCGATTTGAACAATTAAACCAGACTCTTCTGCAATAGGAATAAACTCATCTGGCGAAATAAATTGACCATCATGTATCCAGCGCAATAACACTTCAGCTTTAATGATTTGGCCACTAAACGGATTCACAATGGGTTGATAATACAGTTCAAATTCATTCTGGCTCAATGCAGACTTAAGGTGTAAGTACAATTCTGCATGTCTTTCTGCATCTTTTTGGATCTGCAGATTAAAGAACTGCAGACAATTACGACCTCGAGATTTTGCGTTGTACATAGCTTGCGTGGCGCAATTTAATATTTGTTCCACATTATCAGCATCGTGTGGATAACGAGCAAGGCCAGTACTCATGGATAACATGACATCTTGACTGCCAACAATAAAAAGCTTTTTCAACTCATCCGTTAGATCATCAAAAAGACTAATTAATGAGTCGGTACACATTTTACCCGGTAAAACTAATGCAAATTCATCGGCCGCAATACGCGCAATAAGGACATTATCAGGAATGGCACTCAGTAAGCGCTGCGCTACAAATTTCAATACAAGATCACCGTTATCATGTCCGAGGGTATCGTTAATTTGTTTAAAATGGTCGATGTCCATCAGCATCAAGCTAAAGTCTTGCTTACAACCGTTTACGCTGTCTTCTGAATCGATCATAGCTTGTAGACTTTCAAACAAGTATTTACGGTTCGACAATCCGGTAAGTTGATCGTAGTTGGATTGAAAGTTAATCATTTTTTCAGCGTTTTTACGGGCGGAAATATCGGTAATTAACCATGCAAAACAATTCTGTTGCGTAAAACTATCCCGAATAACGGTCACATTAAGCGAGATATCAATAATATCATTGTCGGTTTTAAGACCTTTTAATTCCCCTTGCCAAGGGTGTCCGCGCTTTAAATGCTCAAATAAATCTGCTACTACATCTTGTTGGGAGTGACTCAAAAAACGATGAACATCAAATAATTTAAGATTGGCGTAATAGGTAGACGTTAAGGATTTAAAAATGGGATTGGCTGATAACACCGAGTTATCTTCACTCGTAATAACTAACGCAATAGGCAAACTGTTAAAAATCTTGCTACTTAACCGTTGAATATGCATTCCGCGGCTTCGTTCAATGGCTAAACTGGCCAAACGTGCCGCTTCTTGTATTAGGTGCAAATCTTGCTTGGACGGCGATTTAATCGTGTCATAGTACATGGCAAAAGTGCCCAGTACTTTTTGATTACTGTCTTTTATCGGTTCAGACCAACACGATTTTAGTCCGGCTTTTAAAGGTAATGCTTTAAAGTCTTTCCAATTAGGATGATGTTCAATGTCTTCAACAATGACTCTTTCACAAGTATATGCGGCGGCGCCACAAGAGCCCACATCAACGCCAATCTCGATGCCGTTAATCGCATTGTTATATTCTTCAGGAAGATTAGGAGCCGCACCCGAGAATAACCGTTTACCGTCATCACTCAATAAAAGCACTGATGCACGAGTACCAATTTTTTGTGCTTCTATCAATAGTACTAAGGCATGAAGCATTTCGCCTAATGGTAGGCCCTGCAATACCATATCGAGTATTGTACTGTATCGCTCGATACTCGATTCACGAAAATCATGTTGGTCTGTATCTTCTATGAATTTATTGATATGCGGTCCTATATCCATAACGCTCCATTATTACGGCGAATGCTTAAAAATAGATATTTCTAATATGAATAAGATTATGCATTTGTGAGAACTTAATCAATGTCTTAACGTAAATTAATTCAAAACACTCAGTTTAACGAGCAAAATTTATCCATAAATAAAAACAGTGCAAATAAATGCACTGTTTTTATGTTACTCACCATCAATTTAATGAATATAAAAATGGGTATTATTTGAATAATTATTCGCTAATGCGTTCCATCTTTGCAAGATAGAAACCATCGAAGCCGCGTTCTGAAACTAAGATGTTTTCATCTTCAATAAGCGTAAACTGTGGATTGTCTGCAAGAAATGCATCAATTTGATCGCGATTTTCTTCTGGCATGATTGAACAAGTCGCATAGATTAATATTCCGCCGACTTTAACCATACGGCTGTAGCTTTGCAAAATATGCTTCTGCAATTCAACCAACACAGGCAAACGCTCAGGAGTATCACGCCACTTTGAATCTGGATTGCGTTTTAGCACGCCAAGTCCAGAACAAGGAACATCTAATAGCACACGGTCAGCGGTTAATTTTAAGCGTTTAATGGTTTTTGAACTGGCAATAATCCGCGTTTCAACGTTATGGGCACCTGCACGTTTAGCGCGAGTTTTAAGATTATCCAGTTTCCATTGCTCTACATCCATCGCAAGCAAACGTCCCTTACCTTGCATTTGTGCCGCAATGTGCAAGGTTTTACCGCCCGCACCTGCACAAGCATCAACAACACGCATACCTGGTTTTGCATCCACAGCATTAGCAACTAATTGTGAACCCGCGTCTTGCTGTTCAAACCAACCGTCTTTAAATGCATCGGTACGAAATAATGCTGAGTCTGATGTGACCTCAATAGCAGAAGCTACATCGCTTACTTCTATTGCCGTTACGCCTTCTTTATTAAGTCTTTCAATAAGGGCGTCGCGATTACATTTCAGTTCATTAACGCGTAAATAGCGTTTTGGTTGTTCAGCCAGTGCCGCACGTTCAGCAGGCCACTTATCACCCAATTGTGCCTGACCAAGCTCATTTAACCACTCAGGACAACCATCCCATAATACAGGATCAGTTTTGGCTTGTTCTAGATTAGCCTCAAATGCTGCTTGCTCTAGTTGCAATGAATACTGCATTTTAGGTAAATCTAAGCCATGAAATACATGCCAACCGTTAAGTAATTTTGACCCTAAACGATCGAATTCTTCTGGTTTAATATCAACCAGAAAACAATATAAGTTTAAACGACGTAAAATATCGCCGGTGACTTGCGTGATCCGCGCTTGCTCTGATGGGTTAAGCGTTAAACCAGAAAAATGCTCTGAATAAGCTCTATCTAATGGTTTTCCTCGGGTTAACACCATGGTTAGTACATTTAAGACTAACTCTGATGAACTGCCTGACAACGGATAAGTCAACATGGGGGCTCTCTATCTAATATAACGATCAATTTAAAAACGTGCTGATCATAGGGATTAAAGCTGTTGATAGCAAGGCCATATCAGGCTTTACTCCTCACTTTGACAGCATAAAACAGCCAATTATTCTACCTTTATAGGTTTTCTGTGAATAATATTTTGTAGCAGCAACCGACCTTAATACCCTGAAGCTAACCCGTCCCCATTCATAACTGCATGATGTTATGTTCACTAATGCAACGCATTAAAAAAGCGGCCCGAAAGCCGCTGATGGTTAATACTAATGACCGGTAATCAAAACGAGATTACATTCTTGAGCCTTTAGCACCATAGAATAAAATAAACGCGTAACACACAACCGGTAAAATAAACGCCACTTGTAAGCCCATACTATCGGCCATCACACCCTGTAATAACGGTACAATTGCGCCGCCAACAATGGCTAAACATAATATGCCACTGCCTTGTGAGGTGTGTGGGCCTAAATCTCGGAGTGCTAAGCTAAAGATAGTTGGGAACATAATCGAATTAAACAATCCAACTGCCAAGATAGACCACATGGCCACTGCGCCAGTACTGTTCATTGCCACTAACACCAGTGCAGCGGCAGCAAAAGCATTGAAGGCTAATAAAGTACCTGCTGGAATTTTTTGCATAATAACCGAACCGACAAAACGGCCTATCATCGCCCCACCCCAATAGTAGGTGATATATTTAGCGGCTTCTGCTTCTTGTAAACCGGCAACTTGCTCTTCGCCTAAAAAGTTAACTAAAAAACTACCAATAGACACTTCAGCACCAACATAGACAAAAATACCTACAGCACCTAACACCAAATGGATGCTTTGTAAGGCACTTGTTTTACCATTATGCGTTATCACGCCAGTCGCTGAATCATCGCTGTGTTCAGCAATGGTAGGTAAATTGAGTTTTGAAAAAATTAACGCGAGTAAGCCTAACATTGCAGCCAAAATAAGGTATGGAAGCTTAACCACTTCTGCTTCTGATTGCGCTTGGCTTAAGCCTTCTACCGCGCCAGATGCAACAGATAATATCAATACAGCACCAAAGAAAGGAGCAACTGTCGTGCCTAATGCATTAAATGCTTGAGTTAGGTTTAAACGACTTGATGCGGTTTCAACGCTGCCTAACGCATTGACATAAGGGTTTGCCGCCACTTGTAAAATGGTGATCCCAGACGCCAATACAAACAGTGCACCAAGGAATAATCCATACGTTGCAAACGCTGCAGCAGGGTAAAATAACAAACACCCGATACAAGCAATAACAAGCCCTGTTACGATGCCTTTTTGATAACCTAATTTTTTGACTAACTTACCTGCTGGTAATGAGACTAAAAAGTAGGCTCCAAAGAAACAAAATTGGATCAACATCGCTTCGGTGTAATTAAGCGAGAACACCGCTTTTAAATGTGGAATGAGGATATCATTTAAACAGGTAATAAATCCCCACATGAAAAACAGTGAAGTTAATGACACAAGTGCAAAGCGATAACTACCGCTGCCTCCGGTCACTGTTGTTTGTTGAGTACTTTGCATTGATGAAGCCATAGTGTGGTCTCTTCTTATTAATTATTATGTCGCTGTTTTATAAATTTATAATGGCGGCCGTATAGCATTTGAAGTTTGATACATTAATTTTTATATTGTCTCTCTACTGAAAACTAATAGATCAAAAAAGCTGAAATACTGTCGTATTTCAGCTTAGTCACTCTACTTAGCAAGCAAGCCATAAAAACTGGCATAACTTGGTAATACGATAGTCGCAGGATGCTGTTTATCTTGCATGCCACTGAGTAACCCATGTCCATCTAAGGTCGAAGATAAACGTAACGCTTTTAGGTCAAAGGTTTGTTGCATTGCTGACAAGTTAAACAGAACTAGCATCCGTTGTTGATCTTGACTGCGGATGAACGCTAATACATCAGGATGGCTATCAATAAACTGAATATCACCTTCAATCAGGATATGTTGCTGTTTACGCCACTGTAAAAAATGACGATAACTGTTCAGTATCGAATCTTGATCGGCTTCTTGTACATCTACGGCACTATTATTGTGTAACGGATCTATTGGTAGCCAAGGTGTTGCGTCACTAAAACCTGCATTAGGTGCTTCTTTTACCCAAGGCATTGGCGTGCGACATCCATCACGGCCTTTAAACATCGGCCAAAATGCTATGCCGAAGGGGTCTTGTAATTGATTAAACTCAATCGGTGCTTCCGTTAAGCCTAATTCTTCACCCTGATAACTACACACACTGCCGCGTAATGAAAACAACATCGCATTGAGCATTTTCACCATCGTTGGGTTAACACTATCTTTACCCCAGCGTGATGCAACCCGCTTCACATCATGATTGCCGATAGCCCAACATGGCCAACCATCACCAATACTGGCTTCCAGTTCTTCAACAGTTTGGCGAATATAAGCCGCGCTAAAATCATCGGTTAACAACTCAAAACTGTAGGCCATGTGTAAACGGTCATCGCCTTGAGTGTATTCTGCCATCGTGGCAAGTGAATCTTCAGATGACACTTCACCTAAGGTAACCGCGCCAGGGTAACGATTAATTAATGCGCGTAACTCTTCAATAAAGCCAACGGTTTGTGGACGAGTATTATTGTAGTAATGGTATTGGTAAGCATACGGGTTATCTTCACTGAAGCCACGGCCTTGACGCTTATCTTTTGGTTTAGCGGGGTTATCGCGTAATTGTTCATCGTGATAACAGAATGTAATCGCATCGAGACGGAAACCATCAACGCCTTTTTTAAGCCAAAATTCAACATTATCCAGCACAGCTTGACGAACCTGCGGACAATGGAAATTCAAATCTGGCTGACTTTTAAGAAAATTATGCAAATAGTATTGCTGACGGCGTGGTTCCCATTCCCATGCACAACCGCCAAAAATAGCGAGCCAATTGTTTGGCGCACTGCCATCATCTTTAGGATCGGCCCACACGTACCAGTCTGCTTTATCGTTATCACGGCTTTGACGACTTTGCTCGAACCAATCATGCTGATCTGAGGTGTGACTGAGTACTTGGTCAATCACCACTTTTATATTTAATTGATGGGCTTTCTCAATAAGTTGATCAAAGTCGGCCATGGTGCCAAACAGTGGGTCTATTTCAAGATAATCACTAATGTCGTAACCAAAGTCTTTCATCGGTGATTTGAAAAAAGGCGAAATCCAAATAGCATCAACGTTTAAACTGGCAATATAATCAAGTTTAGCAATGATGCCCTGTAAGTCGCCAACACCGTCACCATTAGAATCCATTAAACTGCGTGGATAGATTTGATATACCACTCCACCGCGCCACCAGGTTACCTGATCCATTGCTTCCCCTTAGAATTAAGCTAACCCCAAAATTACCTGTGAGTTACCTTGATGTTGCGGCTGGGTAACAGCTCGCTGTTGTTTTTCATTACCCCGAGGATACGTGAATAAGGAAATCAGGTTCAATACACCTGCATACGTATGCAAAGAATTAATTGACCTAACGCACTTACTGGAAACAATAAAAAAACTATGAATACAATAGGTTAACTTGTATAAATAGTATCCTTAAGTTGTTTCGTAATTGTAAAATCGAGCCGCTAATTCGCCACTAATAACGTTGAATACGTATGCATAATATTGTCGGCAAAACTGTACTGGGAGTAGTATCGTCACTGTTGCGCAACAATTTGGTCATAACTTCAGCACTTATGCAGTCACTTATAAAAGTTAATTAAGCATGCTGAGGGAAAAACACAATAAAGACTGTAACCAAAATTCAAAAGGACACTAACACTCGACCTGGACTTCAAGTTGTTAAGTATCCACTAAAGGGGAAAGATGAATGTTGCTATTTAAACCGAGCCTACTTACGCTAGCGTTAGTTGCTGCAGGTGCAAGCATGAGTGCTTACGCTGCTGATGACGTTAATACTACTGATACTGCCGAAGAAAATATTGAAGTGATTCAAGTCACTGGTATTCGTCGCAGCTTACAAGAATCACAATCACTAAAAATGTCTTCATCATCCATTGTTGAAGCCATTTCTGCCGAAGACATTGGTAAATTACCTGATGTCAGTATTGCAGAGTCACTTGCTCGCCTACCCGGTATTGCAGCGCAACGCCTTGACGGTCGCGCTAACGTCATATCAATTCGAGGTTTAGGCCCAGATTTTACTACCGCGACATTAAACGGCCGTGAACAAGCCTCGGTTAACGATAACCGTGGTGTCGAGTTTGACCAATACCCTTCTGAATTATTAAATCGTGTAGTGGTATATAAAACCCCTGATGCGTCTGTCATGGCTCAAGCCATCGGCGGCACCGTTGATATGCAAACAATTAGCCCGCTGACCCATGGTGAGCAAACTATTGCCATGTCGCTTCGTGGCGAAATGAACGACTTAGGTTCACTTAACAGTGGCTCAAGTGACACCGGTTATCGTGGCAGTATTTCATACATCGACCAGTTTGCAGACGACACTATCGGTATTGCGTTAGGTTATGCCCGCATGATGTCACCAAACCAAGAAGAACGCTGGCAGGCATGGGGTTACCCAGAAAATGATGCCGGTGACAGTGTTTTAGGTGGCGCAAAACCATTTGTTCGTTCAAGCGAATTAGAACGTGACGGTGTATTAGCTGTATTTGAATACGCACCTAACGACCAATTCACTTCAGTTGTTGATGTGTATTACACCAAATTTACTGATGACCAACGTTTACGCGGTATCGAAATTCCTGCTGCTTGGGGTACTAACGGTGGTGTAACAGCAACTAAAACAGAAAATGGTTTAGTGACTGAAGGTACCATTAATGGCGCTGAAGTCGTCATCCGTAACGATGTTAACAAGCGTGATGCTGAATCACTGTCAATTGGTTGGAACAACAAGTTCACCATTAATGACAATTGGCGCGTTGAAGCAGATATCGCTTTATCAAAAGCTGAACGTACCGATATTGGTATGGAAAGTTATAGCGGTACAGGCCGTGGCACCGGTGTTGGCGCGGTTGATGACCTAGGTTTTGCATATAATGGTGAAGGTGGTTACAACTTCACTCATGATCTTAATTATGCAGATCCAAACCTAATTAAATTAGGCGACCCACTGGGTTGGGGAAGCCCGCTTGGTGCCAATACTCAAGATGGTTTTATTAACAAACCCGAAATTGATGATGAATTAACATCATTCCGCTTAAGTGCTGAATATGTGTTTGATGAAGGCGCTGTGCGCAGCGTTGAGTTTGGTGTTAACCGCACTAATCGCGATAAAAGTAAGTTAGACAAAGGTTATTACCTAACGTTAGCGGGTTATGACGGTACAGATAACTACTTAGAATCTGTGCCAGAGCAATATTTATTATCGCCAACCTCACTCGATTTTTTCGGCATGGGTGATGTGCTCAGTTACGATTCGTTAGCCTTTTACAATGCGGGCGGTTATACCGAAACTGACGTTGCAGATGTCGATTTATCACGTGCAACCAACTCTTGGTCTGTATCAGAAGAAGTGTCAACGGCCTATGTTAAAGCCAACTTAGAGTCAGAACTATTTGGTTTACCTTTGATAGGTAATATTGGCTTGCAAGCCGTCTATACAGATCAAAGTTCAGACGGCACTGCAGCTAAAGTTGAAAATAATATTGTTGAGTTACTTCCTCGTACCGCAGGCGATACATATCTTGAATGGTTACCAAGTATTAACTTAGGTTTTGAAGTTGCCGATGGCCAAATGCTACGTTTAGCCGCTGCGCGTACATTAACCCGTGCGCGTATGGATAAAATGAATGCTAACGTCAATTATAGTTACAGCCAAAATCCTAATGATGGTGTTAACTGGTCTGGTAACTCGGGTAACCCCCAACTTCGACCTTGGTTAGCGCGTCAATATGACATTAGCTATGAAAACTACTTTAGTGATCAAGGTTATTTTTCCTTAGCTGTATTCTATAAAGACCTAGAAACCTATGTTTTTAACGACGACTCTACTTTAGACTTCAGCACGTTTTTACCGCAAAACCCAGGTGACAACCCGATTGGTAGTATCAGCCAACCTCAAAACGGTAATGGCGGTTATGTTCGTGGTGTTGAAGCCTCAGTTTCTCTAGATTTCGGTACATTTGCGGATTCGCTTGATGGTTTTGGTACTATTTTAAGTGGTTCGTACAACGAAAGTGAAGTGAAAGAAACCGCTGACAGTGAACCTCAACAACTTGAAGGTCTTTCTAAAAAAACCTTCAATGCCACTGTTTACTATGAAAATGCTGGCTTCGAAGCACGTATTAGCTCACGTTACCGTAGTGACTTCTTAGGTGAAGTCACCGCAATCAGCTTGACTCGTGTCAACGTAAACGTAAAAGCTGAAACAGTTGTTGACGCCCAAATTGGTTATGACTTTACCGAAAGCGGTATCGATGCTCTTTACGGCTTATCGGTTCAGTTCCAAGTAAACAACTTAACCAATGAGCCATTTACATCGTACACAGGTGAAGATGCACGTCACGTGCGTGATTATCAAAACTACGGTCGTAACTTTATGTTAGGCGCAAACTACAAGTTCTAATGGGCTTATAGAATGTACTAAACCGACAAAAAAGCCTCTGTAACCTATTACAGGGGCTTTTTTATTTTATCGGATTCAGTAAAAATAAATCAAAAATAGTTAAAAAGGCGATAACAATGGATCAAACAATAATAAAAAACATTGTCATTGTAGGCGGTGGAACGTCGGGCTGGATGACCGCAGCGATGTTAGCCAAGTTGTTTAAAACACAACTTAACATCACCCTTATTGAGTCTGATACCATCGGCACTATAGGTGTGGGTGAAGCCACCATTCCACCACTGCAGATATTTAACAGCGTATTAGGCATTAACGAGAAAGACTTTATTAAAGCAACTCAAGCCACCTTTAAATTGGGCATCGAGTTTGAAAACTGGCACCAACAAGGCGATGCTTATATGCACGCTTTTGGTAACATTGGTCGTGACTTAGGCTTTACCTCGTTTCATCATTATTGGCTCAGCGCTCAAGCTAATTGTAGCCAACAAAATCAAAATTCATTTAACGCGAATGACTTTTGGCAATACTCGCTTAATTATCAGGCCGCTAAACATAATAAATTCCAACCTATTCAAAGTATTGCTCAAGCGCAGATGAGTGGTATCACCCATGCCTATCATTTTGATGCCAGCTTATACGCCAACTTACTTCGCCAATACAGCACACAACGTGGCGTCACTCGAATAGAAGGCACTATAACCAGCACTCAACTCACCAATGATGACTCGATAGACAGTATCACCTTACAAAATGGTCGCTGTATTAGTGGTGACTTATTTATTGATTGTTCAGGTTTTTCTGCTTTATTAATTGAAAAAGCATTAGGGGTAGAATACGAAAACTGGCAGCATTGGCTCCCCTGTGACAGCGCATATGCCGTGCCATCTGAAAGTTCTTCTCCTGTCATTCCTTACACTAAAGCAACCGCCCACGATGCTGGTTGGCAATGGCGGATTCCACTGCAACATCGCACTGGCAATGGCATTGTGTATAGCAGCCAACATATGAGCGACGAGCAAGCTAAGCAGCATTTATTAGCCAACCTAGACGGAAAACCGTTAGCCGAGCCACGTAAAATCAACTTCACCACAGGCAGGCGCGTCAAGCAATGGCATAAAAACTGTGTTGCTATTGGGTTATCGAGCGGATTTTTAGAACCCTTAGAGTCCACCAGCTTACATTTAGTCCAATCGGCTATCATTCGTTTAACCAAATTATTTCCCCGAAACGGCATTCAACCCCAGCACATTGATGAGTTTAATCGCCAATCACAAACCGAGTTTGAGCAAATTCGCGACTTTATTATTTTGCACTATCATCTTAATTCTAAACAATCTGCCGACGGTGAACACGGTTTATGGCAGCAATGTCGCGACATGGATATTCCCGCAAGCTTACAACGTAAAATAGATTTATTTACCACCACGGCAACGGTTTTTCGGCATCAAGATGAACTCTTTACCGAAGCGGCCTGGATCCAGGTCATGTTAGGGCAAGGCATTATTCCTCTAGATTATCATCCACTTACCCAAGCGGTCACCCAAGTCGATTTAACCGACTACTTAACTAATATCCGTAAGGTCATTGCCAGCACGGTGAAGCAAATGCCGACCCATGAAACCTATATCGAAAAAATTTAAGTATTTGATAAAAAGTAATAATGAGTTAACAGAATAAAAATAAATTACATAAAACAGGACTAGTAATCATGTCATCACATTACTCACACCCAACGCCCCTAGGCCAACATCGCATCAGCAAGCTCGCATCACGTTTAGTATTAGGCTGTGCGCTCAGTGTCAGCGCCATGTCGGTGAATGCCGCACTTAACGTCGAGCCCATGTCATGGTGGGCGGGTATGCAACAACCTACGTTACAACTGTTGATTGCTGGCGATAACATTCGCGACACCCAAGTGAAATTAATCAAGGCTGAAGGTGTCACGCTCAGCAGCGTAGATAAAACCGACAGTAACGACCATTTATTCGTTAATTTGGACTTAAGCCAAGCTAAACCACAACAACTTACTTTGGGTCTATATAAAGACGACCAATTAGTTGATCAATTTGATTATGAGCTGCAAACCCGTCAAAAAGGTTCACGCGATCGCCAAGGGTTTAGTAATAAAGATGTGATTTACTTAATCACTCCAGATCGTTTTGTTAACGGTAATCCCGACAATGATAACCACCCAGACATGCTTGAAAAAGCCGATAGAAGCTTTGATGGTGGCCGCCATGGTGGTGATATTATGGGGATCCGCAAAGCTCTGCCCTACTTGCATGATTTAGGTGTCACTCAATTGTGGATTAATCCACTGCTTGAAAATAACCAACAAAAATATTCTTACCACGGTTATTCCACCACAGATTTTTATAAAATAGACCCTCGTTTTGGTAGCAATCAAGAATACCAAGCCTTGGTAGAAGAAGCGAAAACCTTTGGCATTGGCATCATCCAAGATGTGGTTGTTAATCACATGGGCTCGGGTCATAAATGGATGAGCAGTATGCCGAGTAACACTTGGATTAATGGTCAATCCCGTTGGGTGAAAGACCCTACAAATGTTAGCTATTCAAGCCATAGACGCACTACCGTACAAGATCCTTACTCTGTGAATGCAGACACGGTCGATTTTAGCGATGGATGGTTTGACGTCACTATGCCAGATCTCAATCAGCGCGATCCACACATGGCAACATACTTAATCCAAAATAGCATTTGGTGGGTTGAATATGCGGGGCTGAGCGGTGTTCGTGAAGATACTTACTCTTATGCTGACAAAGGTTTCCTAACAGCATGGTCAAAAGCCATTATGGATGAATACCCGCATTTTAATATTGTTGGCGAAGAATGGAGTAGTAACCCAGTGACGGTAAGCTACTGGCAAGCTGGTAAGGTAAATGCAGATGGTTATCAATCTTTTGCACCTAGCATGATGGATTTCCCCTTGTATGACACTCTTATAGCAAGCTTAACCAAAGAGGAAGATTGGGGAGCTGGATTTATCGATCTTTACCAAATGTTGGCTAACGATGTGGTGTATGCAAACCCAAGCCAGTTAGTGTTATTTGAAGGTAATCACGACACTAACCGTATTTACAGTTTAATGAAAAACGACATTGAACTGTACAAAATGGCCATGGCTTATGTACTGACCAGCAACCGTATCCCACAAATATTTTACGGCTCAGAAATAGTCATGCAAAGTCCTACAGAAGACCGTAACGACGGCGCTGTGCGCGCAGATTTTCCTGGTGGCTGGCCACAAGACAGTGTCAATGTGTTTACGGGTAAAGGTTTGAATGCACAACAAACCGAAGCACTTAACTTCGTACGTACATTATTAAATTACCGTAAAAACTCATTAGCGATTCAACAAGGTAAGTTGCAGCACTTTGTGCCCAAAGACGGTGTTTATGTCCAAAGCCGTCATCAGGGCGATGAAACCTTACTGATCATTTACAATAAAAACAGCCAGCCTATTGAACTTGATTTACAACGTTTCAAACCTGCGATTAATGACAACACTACTGGCGTTGATATTATCAACAAACAAACGTACTCATTATCTAAGCCGCTTACGTTATCCAATAAAGGTGTCACGATTCTTAAACTGAACCGTTGATTTTTATCACTGATATTTTGATCCGTTATTTGAAATTAAGGAGTGGTTCTATGTTCTTCAATAGAACCACTCCCATAAAAATAATAAAAGAGAGACTCATGGGCACCATCATTAAACCGTTAGCAAGCCAACTTCACCTACCTTCACCGACCTCAAACGTATTAGTACTAGCCTGTATACTGGGGTTAGGATTAAGCGCTTGCCAACCCAATACCGTTGAGCAAACTGATACTGCTGTAAAAAACGATAACGATAAGGCATCAGTGACTCAAACCAGTCAAACTGCTGCAACAGGCAAACCTGTGGTATATCAAGTATTCACTCGTCTGTATGGCAACACCAATACTACCAACAAAGCTTGGGGCACTATTGCCGAAAATGGCGTAGGCAAATTCAGTGATTTTACCGATGTGGCATTACAAGATATAAAATCTTTAGGCACCACTCACCTTTGGTATACCGGCGTACCACATCATGCGTTGGTCAATGACTATACGGCTTATGGCATTGGTAATGATGATCCTGATGTCGTCAAAGGCCGTGCGGGTTCACCTTATGCGGTAAAAGATTATTACAACGTTAATCCAGATTTAGCGGATAATCCAGCGACTCGATTAGCAGAATTCGAAGCCTTAATCGACCGCACCCATGCCAATGGTATGCAAGTCATCATCGACATAGTGCCTAATCATGTCGCGCGCAATTATCATTCTATTTCAGCGCCAAAAGGCGAGCCAGACTTTGGTGCTAACGACGATAAAACTAACACCTATAGTAGACACAACAATTTCTATTATGTAGTCGGTGAAGACTTTCAAGTCCCACAAGCATCGGATGGTTATTTGCCATTAGGCGGCGAAACACATCCCCTCATAGACGGAAAGTTTGCCGAGTCACCGGCTAAATGGACCGGCAACGGTTCACGTTTAGCCAAGCCCGATGCCAACGATTGGTACGAAACCGTTAAAATAAATTATGGAGTCAAACCCGATGGTAGCCATGACTTCCCTGCTCTGCCAAAAGAATATGCAAACAAAAGCACCGCCGAGCATTTAGCCTTTTGGCAAACACAAGCGGCCGATAACATTCCCGATTCATGGCGTAAATTTGAGCACATTGCGCAATATTGGCTAGCCAAAGGCGTAGATGGTTTTCGCTACGACATGGCTGAAATGGTACCAGTAGAGTTTTGGAGCTACCTCAATAGCCACATTAAGCACACCAATCCAAATGCATTTATTCTGGCTGAGGTGTATAACCCCGATTTATACCGCGATTATATTCATTTAGGTAAAATGGATTACTTGTACGACAAAGTCGATTTATATGACACCTTAAAAGCCATTATTCAAGGTAAAGCTAGCACTGCAGCCATTGCGACAGTTCAAGCCAAAGTCAGTGACATCGATCAGCACATGCTGCATTTTTTAGAAAACCACGACGAACAACGCATCAACACCAACGAGTTTGCTGGCAATCCATTTAATGCCCTACCAGCGATGGTGGTGTCTACAACCTTAAGTCGCTCACCCACCTTGCTGTATTTTGGCCAAGATGTTGGCGAACAAGGCGCTGAAAATGCAGGCTTTGGCCAACCGACTCGCACCAGTATTTTTGATTATGTGGGCGTACCGGCTCATCAACGCTGGATGAACAACGGCAAGTTTGATGGCGGACAGTCCACAAGCGATGAAAAGACATTACGCGGTTATTATCAAACGTTATTAAACTTAAGCCACACTGCTACTGCGCTAAGCGGTGAGTACAGGGAACTCGATAGCCTACAACGCCAAAATAAGCTTAAAGGCTATGACGACAGCGTATTTGCTTTTAGCCGTTTTAACGAAGTACAGCAATTGATCATTGTCAGTAATTTCAGTCAAAGCCACAGCAAACAATTTACCCTTCAGTTGCCAAACACACTGATACAAACGTGGCAAATTAGCAGTAATAAAAAGCTGACAGATTTGCTGAAAAGTACCCCACAGAATCAACAACTCATTTTACACAAAGATGGCAGCGCCAGTGTTGATATTGAATTAGCCCCTTTGCAGTCTGTTATTCTTAACGTCGCCAATAAGGCATAAACTGATACTTATAATTGTTTAGTTTATGTAAAAAAGTATCTCATTAAAAAGCCACAGATATGCTTACCTGTGGCTTTTTTAAACGTTTATCGCTAACGCACAGACTAAATATTCGGCATCGTTTCAATTGCGCTTAAGGGCAATCCACAGGCCTGTTCGCGTAAAAAATCCATTCCAGACAAAAAGCCTGAAAACATTTTTAGCGCTATAAACTGACCCTCAACCGTAGTGATATAATTATCACCCTGCTTATTCAGTGCTCCAGCTGAAATTAAAAAACTCATTTCTAACGGGAATGCGTGCCACAAAGACTTGCCGGTATAGGCTTTACATTGTCGATTGTCCAGTAAGCCGCAGCCCATCATCATCATTAAATAATGCTGTGACAGTGCCTTGGTTTTTAATGGTTTGGTATAACAAGTGCCGCTATGTCCTGCTTTGATACGGTTAATGTAATCTGGGATATTAAAACTGGAAATTCTAAATTGCTCCCCAAAGCGGCCAAATGCGCCTGAACCGACACCGAAGCAGTCTTCACCATCTAATACATATTTATGTTCAACTGGCTGACCAAAATTACGGCTAAAGGTCCACGGAAACTCCATAATATAGTGTTCAGCTAACGCTTGTTTTACCGCTAAAAACTGTGGCCATAACGCTTCAGGTTCGCCAGCAAGGCAACCGGCTTTTTTGCGATTTTTACCAATGCCAATGGTTAACGGATAAGTGGTAATTTGATCTGGACGTAAACGAATGGTTTGAGCCAAGTCGTTCGCCACCGTCTGCGGTGTTTGCATGGTAAAGCCATACATCATATCTAGATTAACCGTAGGGATAATCTCGATAGCGCGGCTAACATACTCAGCTTGTTGTAAACCGCTGCCAAATTTTTCAAAACGACCAACCGCTTTTAAAATCTTATCGTCAAAGCTTTGTATTCCAATCGACATTCGGTCGACCAAACCGTTAAGCAAATGCGGCTGACCATTTTTAAAGTAAATAGGATCGCTTTCACAAGTGACTTCACGTACTGATGTTAATGACTTAATCAACTCTATTGTTTTGATCAGCTCATCTTCTAAAATAGTTGTGGTACCACCGCCGATATACACCCGATTAAAACGAAATCCTTTGGCAAGCACTTGGCGGATTTCTTGTCTCAGCGCCTTAAAGTATTCGCGGGCTACTGGTTCATTAAATTTAATTTTATGAAACGAGCAATAACGGCACAAGGTATGACAAAAAGGAATGTGGATATAAAGCGTTTCAATCGGCTTGTCTGGCACAATCAGCTGTTGTAATTCATCAAGTGCTACAGCATCTTGCAGATTTAATGAATGTCTTATGGTTTGGCCCATAACCCAGTCAAGGCTGCTTGTGGCAATATTCAACTTTGAGGACGAAAAGAATGTGTTCATGAGTTGGCCTTAGTCTTAGATACTGCCAATGGCATGAGTGTTTAAATCAGCAGGATGGGCTTCAGCCAATCCTGAGTATCTGCGTAAGTGTGCTATTTAACAGCGATTATTTGTGTGATATTAGATTGCGTGATTAGATTGCGTAATTAGAAAATCTATATTTATATGTATAACCACACCTTTACCTTTATCTACACAATACGAGCCTTCCTATTGTTAAAGTTTGATGTTGATCACATATTGAAATTCAAAGGTTCAAAGGGGATTGTGTGCTTAATTGGTGAAATGGATTTATCCGAGCCAGAAATCAACACTGAAGAGTTAGTGAGTGAAATTGAAGAGTGTATGGTAAATTATATTTACATTAGGCTTATCTAGAACCAACTAGTGCTAAGCCACATATTGTCATCTTGATTAATTTAGTGATTACAAATTTTATCTGCTGCAGTGGTAATACCGCCGTCACTGGGAATAAACTTACCTTTGCCCTCTAAAAACTCAATCAGCATCTCAGCGTCCATCTCTGTTGCAGAGCAAGTATGATAACGAGTATCTGCACCAAATGTAGTTTGCATCATCATTTTAAGTTCTTGTTTTGTTAACGCTGAGCCGTGGGTTAGCATCATTTGCATAACTTGATGGCCGTGAACTGATCCAGACATAGTATCTCCAATTAAAGATGTAATTTATTTGTACTTTATAACGTATTTTTTAGTTATAAATACCGATCTCACACACAAAATTTGATTCTGTATAATGGTTCAACAACAGGCCTTAGTTATAATGAAAAAGGATCACCATTCCAAGTGTCTTGGAGTGTCCGCCCTAAAGGGGTTAAAGTGAATGTTAGCACTGCGGGCAAGTGGTGTGTGGGTAACATTTTCAAGGAGAAAACGCTCTTGGTGTGAGAAACTTAGTCACTAACCCAGCGCTACTTGCAGAAATCAAGTAACTGCGATTCGCCGAACCTTAGCTGATGAAATGAGAAGTCACAGATAGCAGATCTGTGAACTTCTGGATTACATCTTGTAGATAACTGTCTATAATTATGGACTTTGCTATTTATTTGGCGGTGATTAAGGGGTTATGACTGTTACCGCAATTGCAGAATGATAATTGATGCTTTAGTTTTTAAGCAATTTTCGCATCGGAATGCAATCCAAACTAATTCCCCTTGGCGAATGATAAGTCGATACTTCATCACCAACAAAACCACAGGCACGGTAAAATGACGCTGCGTTCAGTGTAGATTCAAGTTGTAATAATTTCAGATCATTATCCAAGGCTAACTCTTCCAGAAAAACCAACATGAACTTTGCGACCCCTTGGCCAGAATGGTCAGGATCGACAAAAATAGCGTCTATCATGCCAGTTTCGAGATTAACTTTACCGCATCCGATAACACGATCCTTGAATACCGATACAAAGAAGTTCGCTACAATATCATTAATCAATGCTGCTGAAATGTCGCCTTGTGTCCATAGTGCCAACTGCGATGAACTATAAAAGCCGGTGCATTTTTCAATAATAGCTCGGTTTCTCATGCTGTAAATAGATTGAACGTCAGACTCTAGCGCTTTCCTGATTTTCATCATAAATGACCTTGAATTAGTGACCTCATGAATGTAATTTACGGGTTTGGTGACCAGCACCAATAATTGAATAAATCACACGTCTTCATTATCAATAACATAACGCTTAGCGCTTGTTTTAACAACTGTATTGCTCAATAGCACTAGTCTGTGCCATCTAAAACTCAACCATTAGATTAATCGCGTTACAGCCAAGCTCAAAACTGCAATAATAATGCTATGCGCAGTAACTGATTGATTATTCGACTACGTTATCCGCTTCATGTTTAATTTACCTCTAATAGGATTTCCCCATGCGCGCTTTTGTAGTTCGAGCCAGAGCAGCTCCCGTTGATAGCCAACAATTTTTGGCAGGTATTGGTCAATCGGCCCACACTGAAATTTTAGCTCACACTTTGATGAATACCATTTTTGTCGCCCAATCACATCGCGACGATGTAGTGGTGTATTTAGTGTTAGAAAGCACCCTCGATTTTTCTCGCACCATCTGTTTCCGTTCAAGTGAGTTAGGTCATATTGGCGGCTTCCATGAGCAAAACTTAACCCATAAAATTGCTAAAGCTTTAACGACATCTAAAGGCATGGCGAAAGAACAGTTACGTGAAGTTGAAGCAGGTATCACAGTGCGCACTGTTAGCTTTGAAAAACTGGTGCAAGAGTTAGCGGAAGATTATCAGCTGTATATGTTAGAGAAAAAAGGTACACCTGTACGTGATATAGAGTTTGCAGCTAACCCGTGTTTTTTACTGACCGATCACATCCCTATGCCTAAGAAGAGCTTTAATAGCCTTAAACGCCTGGGTACCCAGCACATAAACTTGGGGCCCAAAATGTTGTTTGCATCACAATGCGTGGTGTTAATACACAATGAATTAGACATGAGAATGTAATAAATATGACCATGATAATTACGTGGTCAATTGTTTACGTTCATCAATGTCATACTTATTTCCTGAAATATAGATCTATATCTTTATGATATTCGATTAAGCCCTAATTCAACTCCGAAGTGCGACACTCGCCAAATTAAGCGGCTAATGGTTTAAATCAACAGCAATCGCTTTTATTTACTTCGTTAAATTATTGATCTAAGAATCAGTTTAAATTTGAATGTTTTTCACATAACTCACAAGCTATTTGACCCACTATTATCATCATGATCACATGTTCTTTTTAAGTACATTGCATAAGTATTTTTGTTTCGCTAGTTACTTCAATGTTCTCACTAAAAACCTAGGTATTTCTGCAGGGAAAGATCATGAATGTTTTTTAGTCAGTTATTAATAAGGTAATTGACCTGCAGATCTGTCTGTGACCTTATGCTCTTTTTTGAGGCGTATAAATGAATATTGAAAGCATCCAAAACACTTCAGCACCATCGTAATAATCACCAGGGTAATCCCCCCTAAAAATAGTAGATTTCAAAAGTAGAATTTTCTCGTAATATATACGCAGGGAGATTCTGCATGAA
>NZ_JBEOPL010000015.1:0-151781 GCF_040310065.1 Shewanella sp. TB7-MNA-CIBAN-0143 | reverse complement strand
CATTCGTCTAGAGGCCTAGGACACCGCCCTTTCACGGCGGTAACAGGGGTTCGAATCCCCTATGGGATACCATATTTTTAAAATTTTAGTTTTAGTCAGCTAGAATTTGGGGCTATAGCTCAGCTGGGAGAGCGCTTCGCTGGCAGTGAAGAGGTCCACGGTTCGATCCCGTGTAGCTCCACCAATTATTTGGTATTTAATGCATATATTGCATTCATAAATTAACCACCGAAAGGTGGTTTTTTTATGTCTAATTTTTATTTCTTTCTTGTTTTAATTAAGTCCATGTAAACTATTATTACTCTGCTAGTCATAAATACTCTCTTCACATCACGATCAATGACAATGTGCGACATTCCACCCATTACCCCTTTTCTACTGTGTGACAATCCACACATAAAATCGCTCTCCGGTTTCCTTATTAAATTAAAGTTAATATATTTCATTGAGTTACAAATAATTAACATTCTGGCCTAATGCTTGCTATGTTTGATCTATCCTCATAAAGCGTTTATGGCGTACTTGTTCTGGGACAAGTCACCACCTTGAGGAAAATATAACACTAAAAAAAGGAAGTTAATTATTATGAAAAAATCCACCAGTACCTTTACACGCCCACTCAAATCAATTGCTAAACTAGCAACAATTGCGACTATTCTGGCAGCGAGTTTTAATGTCTTTGCTGAACCTGTAGAAATTAAATTTTCGCATGTTGTTGCAGAAAACACACCAAAAGGACAAATGGCACTTAAGTTTAAAGAATTAATAGAGCAGCGTTTACCTGGTGAATACGTTGTTAACGTATTTCCTAACTCACAGTTATTTGGGGATAACAACGAGCTAGCAGCACTACTCCTAAACGATGTGCAATTTGTAGCACCGTCATTATCTAAGTTTGAGCGTTTTACCAAAAAACTACAGATTTTCGATTTACCTTTCTTATTTGAAGATATGGCAGCAGTTGATCGTTTTCAGCAGTCAGATTCAGGCCAAAAATTATTAAACGCAATGAACCGTAAAGGCCTTGTTGGTCTAGGTTATCTTCACAACGGCATGAAGCAATTCTCAGCGAACGATCCATTGGCATTACCAAAAGATGCTAACGGCAAAAAGTTCCGTATTATGGCATCTGATGTGATTGCAGCTCAATTTGATGCAGTTGGCGCGATTCCTGTTAAAAAGCCATTTTCAGAAGTGTTTACTCTACTACAAACACGCGCAATTGATGGTCAAGAAAACACTTGGTCAAATACCTACTCAATGAAATTCTATGAAGTACAAAGTCACATAACAGAAAGTAATCATGGCGTTTTAGATTACATGGTAGTGACCTCAAATACCTTCTGGAAAGGTCTACCCGCCGATAAACGAGCTATTTTTAAGTCATCACTAGACGAAGCTATCGCACTTGGTAACAAAATTGCAGCTGAAAAAGATAATCAAGATAGACAAGCCATTATTGATTCTAAGCGCTCTGAATTAGTCACTTTAGCGCCTGCTGCACGCCAGCAATGGGTTAACGCTATGAAACCAGTTTGGGCTAAGTTTGAAGATCAAATTGGTAAAGACATGATTGATGCCGCTCAAGCTGCAAATACTAAATAGTCTCCGTACTTGACGTGGTACTGAACGCATTCTTGCATCAGTACCACCTTTTTTTATTCAAGGAGTATGACCGTGATTTCAAGACTATTTGGTTATTTTGAAGAAGGGTTCCTTAATTTATTAATTACATTAATGACGTTGCTAGTTTTTGGCGAAGTTATTGCTCGTTTCTTTTTTAACACCGGTTTTTTATGGATCCAAGAACTGACCCTTACTCTTTGTGGTTGGTTTGTATTATTTGGTATGTCTTATGGCGTTAAAGTAGGAGCACATATTGGTGTCGATGCCTTTGTGTCTAAGCTATCTGGTAAGCCACAGAAAGCAGTCGCTATCTTTGCGTGCCTGTGTTGCATTATTTACTGTGGCATGTTTTTAAAAGGGGCTTGGGACTACCTTAGCCAAATGTACCAAATTGGTATTCCAATGGAAGATATCGACTTTCCTGCATGGTTTATTCATCAATTAGATCCAGATTTTGCCTGGGAAACATTACGCATCGACGTAGAAGACGGTGCAGTTCCTATTTGGTTATCTCAAAGTATTTTAATTATCGGATTTTCAATGCTCACTTGGCGCTTTATAGAATTATTTATCGCTATATTGCGCAATAAAGCTGTTGGTTTCCAACTGGCCGATGAAGCTAAAGACAGCATGCATTTAATCGATGAAGCTGCGCTATCCACGTCATCAGAACAACAAAATGATAAGGACGCGAAATAATGACTATAGCAACACTATTTATTGCTTTGTTTATTTGCATGATGATTGGTATGCCTATTGCCATTGCTTTAGGCTTTTCAAGCATGCTGACTATTTTGTTATTTTCAAATGATTCGCTCGCTTCGATTGTTTTAAAACTGTATGAGTCGACTTCAGAACACTACACTTTATTGGCAATCCCATTCTTTATTCTATCATCGGCATTTTTGTCTACTGGTGGCGTAGCAAGACGTATTATTGACTTTGCGATGGACAGCGTAGGTCATATCCGCGGTGGTCTTGCCATGGCATCAGTGATGGCTTGTATGCTATTTGCAGCGGTATCGGGTTCATCACCAGCTACTGTAGCGGCTATTGGCTCTATTGTTATTGTTGGTATGGTGCGTGCAGGTTATCCAGAAAAATTTGCAGCAGGCGTTATCACTACGTCGGGTACATTAGGCATTTTAATTCCACCATCGATTGTAATGCTGGTTTATGCAGCCGCGACAGAAGTGTCTGCAGCTAGAATGTTTATGGCCGGTTTAATACCAGGCTTAATGATGGGTTGTATTTTAATGCTGGCCATCTATATCGTTGCTCGGATTAAAAAGCTGCCTTCACGTCCTTTTCCTGGCGTTAAAGCATTAGCGATATCAAGTGCTAAAGCGATGGGTGGTTTAGCACTCATTCTGATTGTGCTAGGTTCTATTTACGGTGGTGTAGCAAGCCCAACTGAAGCTGCGGCAGTAGCTTGTGTATATGCTTACTTTATTGCTGTATTTGGTTATCGTGATATTGGCCCTCTTAAAAATGTCGCTTGGCGAAATAAACATGAGTCTTTAGTGGGAGCCTCATTACGTAACATAGGGCACATGTTACTTGGCGTTATTAAAACACCTACCGACAAAGAAATCCGTCATGTAGTACGTGATGGCGCTAAAGTCAGTATTATGCTGCTGTTCATTATTGCTAATGCCATGCTGTTTGCCCATGTATTAACCACCGAACGTATTCCGCACATTATCGCCGAAACGATTGTCGGATTTGGATTACCCGCATGGGGCTTTTTGATTATCGTCAACTTACTGTTATTAGCTGCGGGTAACTTTATGGAGCCTTCAGCTATTCTGTTGATTATGGCGCCAATCTTGTTCCCTATCGCAACCCAGTTAGGTATCGATCCTATTCACTTAGGCATCATTATGGTGGTCAATATGGAGATAGGCATGCTCACACCGCCTGTAGGGCTCAATCTGTTTGTCACCGCAGGGATAACAGGAAAAAGTATGGGGTGGGTAATTCAATCGTGCCTTCCTTGGTTAGTGTTGTTACTCGGTTTCTTGATGTTGATTACCTATATTCCACAAATTTCTCTATTTTTACCCGAATACATAGACAAATTAAACGGCTATTAACTTGATAATTCGCGTATTATAGACGAGCCTTAATTTATTAAGGCTCGTTTTTTTACTTATGCTCAATAATCATCATAATCATTATCGATTGGGAATATGCATGCTTTCATTCTCGACTACCAAAAAACGAAATGTTGTAATGAGCATGATGCTCATTATCGGGTTATTACTGACCCTTAGAGTTACATATTGGTATTTACTTGAACAAGGCACAACGTCCATTGCTGAGCAATCTGAAAAGCAAATTAATGAACTGGTAATTTTTATTGATAACGCCCTTTCACACTACGAAAATATTCCTGCAGTACTTGCACAAAACCCCATCTTAGAACAAGGGTTACTTGATCAACGCAATCCTCAAACAATCGAAAAGCTCAACGCTTATTTATCTGAATTACAGCAAGTCACTGAGTCGTCAGACATTTACCTCACCGATGCGCTTGGCGTGGCTATTGCCGCCAGTAATTGGGATGTACCAAACTCTTTTATTAATCATGATTATTCATTTAGGCCTTACTTTATCGATGCGATATCAGGGAAGTCTGGACGATATTATGCAGTTGGTACCTCATCAAATAAGCGCGGATTCTACTTTGCTAATCCGGTATATCATAGAGGCGTGGTATTGGGTGTAGTGGTTGTAAAAGTTGATATAAGTTTGATTGAACAACAAAGTAGTGGTATTGCCATCGCAAGCCAATATGAGTTTATGATCAGCGATCCAGACAATATAGTGTTTCTTTCAAGCATTAATAGTTGGCGATTTAATTCATTAACACCACTGACACAGGCTAAACGTTTTGCTCTAAATTCATCAAAACGCTATGCCAACCGGCCCATTGGTGAGCTTAGTGTAAGCCCTCTTTTTATGCTCGGCAATTCCGATACTAAACAGGTATATAAAATATCATCAGCTGAAGGCCACGCAAAATACCTTGAACGTCACCAATTGATGCCCAATGCTAATTGGAACGTTCATATTCTTACTCCAATGAAGCCCTTATATGAATCGTTACCGCCAATAATGCTATTGGCGGCCACACTCTATTTATTATTAACACTTTTTATACTTTACAGCATTGAGCGCCGTAAAAATTTACGCAGAATGCACCAAGCTCAAAATCTACTCGAACAACGAGTAAAAGAGCGTACATTGGATCTTGAACAAGCCAACACCCAATTAAAAGACACTCAAGACGAACTAATCCAAGCGGCAAAGCTTACGGTCATAGGTAGCCTGTCAGCCAGCATTAACCACGAGCTCAATCAACCGCTGGCAGCACTGCGCAGTTACGCACAAAACACTCAAACCTTCATTGGCCGTAATATGATTGAAGATGCCAGCAGCAATATCAAAATCATGATAGAGCTAACCGATAGGCTTGCAGATATTATTGGTCAGTTTAAAAGCTTTACACGTAAATCTCAGGGTAAAGACAACGCCACCGAAATTAATCAATCAATTGAGCAAGCACTTACCATTGTTCAACCTGAAATGGACAAACAAGGTGTTAAATTGTCGCTGAAATTATTAACGGGCAAATGCCAAATATGGGGCGACAGCGTCAGATTACAACAAGTACTGGTTAACCTTATTAGTAATGCTATCGTCGCAATGCAGCAATCTACAGAGCGACAATTACAAATCGAAGTTTATTGCGACAGCAAGGTCAATATAAGCATTCAAGACAGTGGCCCAGGCGTGAGAGAAAGCCAAATGAATAAAATTTTTGAACCTTACTACACCACCAGTGAGCGCCAAGGACTAGGCTTAGGATTGTCCATCTCGCAGCGAATTATCGAATCTATGCAAGGTTCTATTACTGTCGAGAATGCCATACACGGTGGGGCTATTTTCCATATTATTTTGCCACTTTATTTACGTGAGGAAGTGTAAACGTGACTCAAATTCAAGACATCAATAATTATCAAGTTATTATTGTTGATGATGAACCTCATATCGGTATCGTGTTACAGCAGTTATTTAAACTAGAGAATATCAACGCGTTGGCGATTACGAATCCGCAAGCTATCTCCAGCCATATTACCGCTAACTGGCCAGGCATAGTGATTTCTGATGTCAATATGCCGCAACTCGATGGCTTAAGTTTATTGCAACAACTGAAACAACAAGACAGTGACTTACCTGTAGTACTATTAACGGGTTTTGGTGACATCGCCATGGCGGTAGACGCTCTCAAGAAAGGTGCTTACGACTTTATCGAAAAACCATTTAACAACGAACATATACTCGATGTGACTAAACGCGCGTTAGATAAGCGTGCGCTAACACTAGAAAACCGTAAACTTAAACGCGAACTTGAATCGCATATAGCACCTGGTCCACGTATTTTAGGCAGTAGTCCTGGTGTGATGAAAATGCGCCATCTTATTGACCAAGTGCTCGACACACCTGCAGATATCATGATTGAAGGTGAAACCGGTGCAGGTAAAGAGCTTGTCGCCCGATATCTGCATGACCATAGTTATCGTAACAAAGCTAATTTTGTCGCCATTAATTGTGGTGCAATCCCTGAAAATCTCATTGAAAGTGAACTCTTTGGTGCAGAATCTGGCGCTTTCACTGGCATAGACAAACGCCGCATCGGTAAGTTTGAATATGCTAATGGTGGCACGCTACTGCTAGATGAAATAGAAAGCACTCCTATGGCCTTACAGGTTAAATTATTGCGTGTATTGGAAGATCGTAAAGTCGAACGATTAGGATCAAATACGCCGATTAATTTGGACATCAGGGTTATTGCGGCAACAAAATTAAACTTGCAGCAACTGTGCGAAGAAGGGAAATTCAGACAAGATTTATTGTATCGTCTTAACCTAGTGACCATTGTAATTCCTCCACTACGAGATCGCCGAGAGGACATTCCATTGCTGTTTTTACATTTTGCCAGAATTGCTTCGGCTCGTTACCATAAAGCACTCATAGCATTAAATCCCCAGCAAACGATGGTGCTAACCTCTCACGACTGGCCAGGCAATGTACGCGAGTTGCGCAACTTAGCAGAGCGTTATGTGTTACTTGGTGCAGAAGCCGCTTTTGCTGGTAATTTAGATAACCACACCACTATGCACACCAGCATGTCGCTTCAGCAAAGAGTGGAGTTCTTTGAGAGAATGTTAATTGAAGAAGCATTAAGCCACAACAAAGGCAGCATCAAATTAACCATGGAACAACTCGAATTACCCCGTAAAACCTTGTACGACAAAATGCGTAAGTTTGAACTAGACCGTAAACAATTTATCGAGAGTTAATCGGGTACGGGAACATCAATAACCTGTTGTTGATGTATCCCTAAACGCCAGACCGCCACGAAAAGCAGCGCCAAAAGGCTCATAGACCCCGCAACCACACCATTCCATTCAGCTTCGTGCCAAAACATCATTAAATAAGGTCCGCCCAGGGATGCGCCAAGATAATAGCAACATAAATAGAGCGACGTTGCCTTAGCGCGATGACTGGTGGCACGGATAGCAACAAACGAATTACAACAGCTGTGAGTTAAGAAAAATCCGCAAGCACTGATCAGAAAACCCACCACAATGGCAGTCAATGTATCCACCAAAGTCAACAACGTGCCAGCAACCATTAAGCATAAAGCCACTCTAAATAATGGCATCGAGCCATAGCGCATAATCCATTTTGCCGACAAATAAGAAGCAAATGTGCCACTTGAATAACAGAGAAAAATCAAGGTCGCATTAAAGCGACTCAAACCATATGGTTCAGCCATAATATGCAATTGAATAAAGCTAAACTGATTGACCATCATCATAAATGCTAAGCCACCAATGGCATAAGCTAGGCGCATCTGCGAGTCAGACAAATGGAACATAAAGCCATCTATATCTTGCTTTACCTTGTGTCGCAAAGAGACTTTTTGCTTAACTACTGGGGATTTAATTTCTTTACGCGGCAATAAATACGTTACCAATGCCACCCCCATTAACGTGACCAAAAACACCAACCCCATTGACGACTGCCACGACAAATTTTGTGCCATTAATCCGCCAAAAATTCGTCCTGCGATACCGCCCATACTGTTGGCCATAATGTATACGGCAGCAGCTTTGAGCATAAAAGAGGGAGCTAATTGTTCTTTAAAATAGGCCATCGAAATCGCGGGCACAGCGGCCAACAAAATGCCCTGCAGTAAGCGCACCCATAATAAGTCATCGAATGTTTGGGCAAACACTAATAAAATATTCGACCCTGCGAGCAGCCATAAACTCACCACAATAGGAGCCAACCGTCCTATCCTGTCAGATAAAACTGCATAAAAAAGCAATGAAAAAGCTAAGGTAAAACTGGTAACAGATAACACCAAAGTAGCTTGTGCGCCAGACACATCAAAATGTTCCGCAATAGACGGCAGCATGCCTTGTACTGTGTACAAATTAATGTAAATCACCATAGAAGCGATGCACAAAGCCCAAATTAAACGAGTTTGCGCATGCGAGCGATAAGTCTGAGATAACTCTGTCATAAACAACCTAAACAGCACATTAGGGTAGAAAACAGATTATTACCCGCCAAATAAATAGATCAATGACGGGCATAAGAGTTTGTGAACTAGATTACGAAGTGGCTATTTAACGCGTTTCATTAACACTTGAGTGGTAAATTGACCGTTACTGATCACACGGAACTTATCATACGTTTGAAAAATAGCATTACCTTGATAAGTGATCATTGCCACAACACCGTAATCAACACCGCTTTTGACTAACTCAGCAGGTAAGGTGAATTTAAATGGAACGGGTGCTCTGGCTATATCAAAGTTTTTTTGAGAGATAATCGCACCCGGAGTATTAAAATCAATTAATGCAATGTTAATTTTACACCCTTGTGGCAAGGCAATTTTCTCTGCATAACCTGCATAGCCATTTACAATGACTGGCTTTTCAGGCTCAATCGTCACACAACCATTGAGCATTATGGCAATCAAAGTGACAACCGCGAATTGTATCCCTTTCTTAATTATTAACATGTTAGCATCCTACTTGGTCATTCTGATTAAACCTTCCTGTGTGGCAGAAGCCACAAGACGTCCTTGCTGATCAAAAAACTGCCCTTTCACAAATCCACGTCCACCGCCTGCATTGGGACTATCAATACAGTACAAGAGCCATTCTCCCATATTAAATGGGCGATGAAACCACATGGCATGATCAATAGTGGCCATGCGCATACCTGGAGTTAAAAAAGACACACCATGGGGCTGAGTTGCTGTGGCTAAAAAATTAAAATCCGATGCGTAAGCGAGTAAATACTCTTGAATACTGTGGTCCGATGGTACTTGCCCATTGGCACGTAGCCATACATACCCTTTTGCCTCTGTTGTGTTAGGGGCGATAGGATGAACCGGGTTAACTAAACGCATTTCAATCGGAGAGTCTGCCATAAATTTTTCGAGCATTTTCGCTGGTACTTTATCACGCATAGTCACTGCAAGTTCTTGCTGATTCAATAAACCTTCAGGTCCTGGCACATCGGGCATGACATCTTGATGATTAAAGCCTTCTTCAACCGTTTGGAACGAACAAGTCATATAAAAAATAGGTCGACCTTTCTGAATCGCTTTCACTCTACGCGCACTAAAACTTCCTCCATCACGCATATTTTCAACATCGTAAATAATCGGTAATTTTTCATCACCCGCACGTAAAAAGTATGAATGTAAAGAATGTACATGACGGTCTTCACTAACCGTTTGTTTTGCAGCACTTAACGCTTGTCCCATCACCTGGCCACCAAACACGTGTCCGAAGCCTAAATCTTGACTCTGGCCGCGAAACAGACCTAACTCAATTTTCTCAAGTGACAACAATGACAATAAATCGTTTAATACCTGACTCATAACACCTTCTCTACAACTTGGATTAACGTTAAGGTTACCTTAGTTAAGCTGATGTTTTCTAGCTTATTCTATGGTAATTGTTGAATTTAAGTCATCTCGTGACAAATCACGAAATAGTGATGCAACGCAAATATTCATATCTGCAGCTTAATTGAATATTTGGTATGCTATTAGACATGACTAATCAACAGTGCGTCTCACAATATTATGCAACCTAGCTCAATGCAATCATGGTTTATGGCTATCCGTCCTCGCACGTTACCGGCGGCTATCGGTCCATTATTAATCGGAAATATGCTAGCGATTGGGCTCGAACAATTTAGCTTACTCATCGCCTTTACCTCAATGCTATGTGCAGTATTATTGCAAATTTCAGTTAATCTCGCTAATGACTACTTTGACTTTAAGAATGGTATCGACACCGAAGAGCGGATCGGTCCAATAAGAGTCACTCAAAGCGGTATTCTTGCTCCGTCATCTGTACGAAATGCCATGATTGGTTGCCTAGTCATATCATTGTTAGTAGGTTCATTGCTAATCGTTCACGGTGGCTGGCCAATAGCCATTCTTGCTACAGCCTCTATATTAGGCGCGTTATGTTATAGCGGAGGTCCCTACCCACTGGCATCACATGGATTAGGCGAAATTGCTGCATTTGTATTTTTCGGCTTAGTGGCCGTTGTTGGCAGTTACTATTTACAAGCAGGCACCACCACCATGACAGCATGGTTACTTGGCTGTGCTATTGGTTTTTTTAATGCTGCCATTATGCTGGTCAATAACACTAGAGATATCTCTACCGACACAAAAGCAGGTAAAAATACTCTTGCGGTAAGAATTGGTGAAGCACAAGCAAAAGTGCTATATCAAAGTTTTGTCTACTTACCATTTGGTATCATTATCGCGGGATTCTTGCTCGGGTCGCTCGATGGGTTACCCGTATTATTAGCAGGTGTATCATTAGTAATCGCACGTAACCTGAGTCGCGAATTTCATAATAATACTGGTGAAGCATTAAATCCTATCCTTGGGCAAACAGCTAAATTGACGATGATTTTTAGCGTCTTATTTAGCATTGGATTGTACTTTTCGTTAACCTAACAATTTTCCTTAGCTAAATAAAAAGACGCTTCATTTTACAATGAAGCGCCTTTTTATAATGTAAGACTAATTACACCTTAGCTAAAGTACGCTGCTTCGCACTCCAGTCTAAGTGGTATTTCTCACCAGCGGGTTTATCGGTGCGTTCAAAAGTATGTGAACCGAAAAAGTCGCGCTGACCTTGTAACAAGTTAGCGGGTAATGTCTCACAGCGGTAGCTGTCGTAATAGGCAATAGCCGAACTAATACATGGAGCAGGAATGCCCTGCATAACAGAAGCTGCGACCGTTTTACGCCAGTTAAGGTGTTTTTGCGATAATGTTTGACTAAAAGTGTCAGCCATTAATAAGTTCGTAAGGTTTGCATCTTCTTGATAAGCCTTAGTAATTGACTGTAGGAACGTAGCACGGATAATACAACCCGCTCGCCAAATTTTAGCAATTTCAGCAAAATCTAAAGACCAATTCTGCTCTTTAGCATTCATCGCCATTAACTGAAAACCTTGCGCATAACAGCACACTTTAGCGCAGTATAATGCATCTTCAAGATTAGCAATAAATGCCACTTTTTCAGCATCACTAAAACTGACTGGTGCAGGTCCTGCTAACTTCGAGCTTAACTGCATACGCAAGTTTTTCTGAGTGCTCACAGCGCGTGCATAAACGGCTTCAGCAATCGTTGGCGCAGGGCAACCAATTTGCAAGCTGCTCACTGCAGTCCATAAACCAGTGCCTTTTTGGCCTGCTTTATCTAAAATCATTTCAACTAATGGCTTACCGGTTAATGGATCGTCTTGTTGTAAGACTTCAGCACTAATCCCCATAAGGTAACTGTTAAGAATGCCTTTATTCCAACCATTGAACACGTCACCAATGTCATGAGCAGACATGCCTAAGCCGTCACTGAGCAATTGATACGCTTCGCAAATAAGTTGCATATCAGCATATTCAATACCGTTATGAACCATTTTAACGTAATGACCAGAACCAGCAGGACCAATATAAGTCGTACACGGCTCACCTTCGGTTACCGGATTGCCTGGCTCAAAACGCTCTATCGGTAAACCCGTTGCTGAATCCACTTTAGCAGCAATAGCTTTCCAAATTGGCTCAACATAACGCCATGCCTTTTCATCACCACTAGGCATGAGAGATGGGCCAAAACGTGCACCTACTTCGCCACCAGACACTGCAGAGCTAAAGAAAACAAACTGATCTTTATAACGTGCTTCGCGTTCTACCGTGTCGGTCCAAAGGCTGTTACCCGTATCAATAACGATATCGTTGGCTTCAATACCAGCTTCAATTAACGATTTACATACACCGTCAACAGGCGCACCAGCAGGCACAGATAATACAATAACTCGAGGCTCAACTAATTTAGCCAGCATTTCTGTAAGATTATTACATGACTGCATGCGCGGTGCCGTACCGGCTTTACGCTCACTTTCTTCTTGAGCCACAGCAGCGTTGACTTTTGGAGTATCTAAATCGAAAACTGCAACATGGTAGCCGTTGTCAGCAATGTTTAATGCGAGGTTCTTGCCCATAACACCAAGGCCGATAACGCCGACGTGAGATTGTTGGGTGTGGTTATTCATAGTGTATGTTTCCACAGGTCACAGAGATTAATCGCGTAGTGCGAATCCATTTGGGTGGCAATTATAGCGATTCTTGTAACTAAATTACCAGTAACAAAACGCGGAAACGCTGTTTTTTACAATGTATGCCCAATCTGTTTATTAGGAGATAACATCGTGTCACAATAGAAAAAACCATAAAAACACTGGTTTTTTATGGTTTCGATTTAAAATCACCTTATCATTTGGCATGGCTAAATATTGAAGAGTAACATCATGTTATCTCAGTAGTTAGTGCATTAGCATAACCCATTTTAGTCAACGCATTCCGGACAATATCTAAGGTTTGTGGGTCTTCAATCGTTGCTGGCATGGTGTACTCTTGATTGTCTGCAATTTTACGCATTGTGGCGCGTAATATTTTTCCAGAGCGGGTTTTAGGCAACTTTTGCACAGCACTTACCAGCCGAAATGAAGCCACTGGGCCAATTTCATGACGTACCAAGGCAAGTAACTCTTTATAAAGAGCTTCATCTGACAAGGTAACGCCATTTTTAAGGACTACTAATCCAAGAGGCACCTGGCCTTTTAGTTTATCTTGCACACCAATTACCGCAGCCTCGGCCACCGCTTCATGCTGACATAAAACTTCTTCAAATCGACCCGTAGATAAACGGTGTCCGGCAACATTTATGATGTCGTCAATTCGGCTCATAATGTATAAATAACCATCTTCATCGACATAACCTGCATCTCCAGTTAAGTAATAACCAGGATACATAGACAAGTAACTGTCGATATAGCGTTTATCATTTTGCCACAAGGTCGTTAATGTGCCTGGAGGTAAAGGTTGCTTTATCACCACATTACCACTTTCATTAGGAGCCACTTGTTGCCCCATCGCATCAAGAATCTCCACTTGGTATCCAGGTACTGCTCGCGCAGGCGATCCGGCTTTAATCTCTATCGGATCGGTGCCCATCAAGTTTGCCGCGACAGGCCAACCAGTTTCAGTTTGCCACCAATGATCAATCACTGGTTTACCTAACTGCTGCTGACTCCAGTTTAAGGTGTCAGGATCGCAACGCTCCCCCGCTAAATACATTTGCTTAAGGCAAGTTAAATCAAATTGTTTAATAAACTCGCCTTCTGGATCTTCTCGTTTTATAGCCCGAATAGCTGTAGGTGCGGTAAAAAAACTACGAACATTTTTTTGTTCGATAATACGCCAAAATGCACCCGCATCAGGGGTACCAATAGGTTTACCTTCGTACATTATGGTCGTCGCACCCACCAGCAATGGCCCATAAACAATATATGAATGGCCTACCACCCAGCCCACATCAGATGCAGCCCAAAAAACATCACCGACCCCAATGTCATAAATGTGTTTCATCGACCATGCTAATGCGACTGCATGGCCACCATTATCACGTACTACACCTTTAGGTTGGCCAGTGGTACCAGAGGTATATAAAACATATAAAGGATCGGTCGCATCGAGCGACACGCAATCAGCGTCAGGCGCACCCACCAGTGAATTGTACCAATCCAGATCTCTTGGTGACTGTAGTTGTGCTTGATATTCTGTACGATTTAAAATAATGCAATGATCTACTTGATGTTGCGCTTGAGATAATGCGTCATCGAGTAAAGGTTTGTACGGTACGACACCAGAAGGTTCAATGCCGCATGAAGCAGACAGAATTAACTTAGGTTTCGCATCATTGATACGCGTAGAAAGCTCATTGGCAGCAAAACCACCAAACACCACAGAATGAATCGCACCAATCCGTGCACATGCCAGCATGGCATAAGCTGTTTCTGGCACCATTGGCATGTAAATAACCACTCGGTCGCCTTTTTCAACACCAAGTGACACCATCAATCCAGCCAAGCGTTTTACCTGAGCCAACACAGATTGATAACTAATTGAGTATTCGTTGTGCGTCACAGGGCTAATATAATGAATAGCGGTTTGCTCACCTCTTCCCGCCAATACGTGGCGGTCTACGGCATTAAAACAAGTATTCATCTTGCCATCAGCAAACCAACGGTAAAAAGGCTTATTGCTATCATCAAGTACAGTTTGGGGCGCAAGATCCCAGCTAATAGCTTCAGCGGCTTGCTGCCAAAACACTTCGGGATCGGCTATCGATTGTGCGTGCATTGATAGTCCTACATCAGCCATATTGTTCTCCGTTAATCAACTTTTATTACAGTGATTATGAGCAGAATTCATTAAATACCCCTATTAGACAAAGGGATAACAACCACTAAAACCAACAAAAAAACCTTTAGTTTCAATCGAGTGTTTAACTTGTGCAGGTCAAATACTATCAATAATAAAATACACTAAATAACAATATGTTAATGTATAATTAGTGTTTGAGTGGCAAGCAAAATTAACACGCATTAAACTGAAAACCATCTAGCAAACTTTACCTTTACGTAAACTTCATATATCTTGCATCAAAAGAAACACTTTTGGTGACATGATGAGCACAACCCACATTCCTCAATCAACATATTCAATCAGTGACTTATCAAAAGAATTTGATATCACCACCCGCAGTATTCGTTTTTACGAAGACCAAGGCTTGATTAAACCTAAGCGTCGCGGACAAACCCGTATATACAGCCTGAAAGACAGAGTGCGCTTAAAACTTATTTTACGCGGTAAACGTCTTGGATTTTCGTTAGCTGAAACTCGTCGATTATTTGAGCTTTACGATGCTGATAAAAGTAGCTCAACACAGCTCAATACCATGCTGGATTTGGTCAATGAAAAAAAATCAGCTCTACAGCAGCAAATGGACGACATTAAAGTGGTGTTAATGGAACTTAATTCAGCCGAACAACAGTGCAAAGCAGCACTAGCCGACAACTCGGCTAAAAAAGCCAAATAAAACTCAATAAAAAAATAGCTAACTCAATTAAGCCAAACAAGTTTTATCCAACTGCCAAAAACGTGCAAAAAAAGCGTTGGCAGCAAATGTTTTGCCAGACGATAATAAAAATTCAACAGGACACATGCAAATGAGCGATTTATATACCAGCTTAAACTTCGGTTTAGGTGAAGATGTTGACATGTTACGCGACGCCGTTCGCGGTTTTGCCGCCAACGAAATTGCACCTATGGCCGCCCAAGTCGATATCGACAATGAGTTCCCTAATCAATTATGGCCAGTACTTGGTGATATGGGGCTATTAGGCGTAACCGTTGATGAGCAATATGGCGGCGCTAACATGGGCTACCTTGCGCACGTGGTGGCAATGGAAGAAATTTCCCGTGCTTCAGCATCTATAGGGTTAAGTTATGGCGCCCACTCAAACTTATGTGTGAACCAAATTAATCGTAATGGTAATGACGCTCAAAAAGCCAAATACTTACCTAAACTCGTCAGTGGCGAGCACATTGGTGCACTTGCCATGAGCGAACCCAATGCCGGTTCAGATGTAGTGTCAATGAAACTGCATGCTCGCAAAGAAGGTGACCGCTACATCCTTAACGGCAATAAAATGTGGATCACTAACGGTCCAGATGCCCATACCTATGTTATTTACGCCAAGACTGACCTAGAAAAAGGTGCACATGGTATTACCGCATTTATCGTTGAACGAGGATCTAAAGGGTTTAGCCAAGCCCAAAAACTCGACAAGTTAGGTATGCGCGGTTCAAACACCTGTGAACTTGTATTTGAAGACTGTGAAGTGCCAGAAGAAAACATCTTAGGCGGCCTCAATAATGGCGTAAAAGTGCTTATGAGCGGCCTTGATTACGAACGAGTAGTGTTGTCTGGTGGCCCATTAGGCATTATGTCTGCTTGCATGGACATCGTAGTGCCATACATTCATGAGCGTGAACAATTTGGCAAATCGATTGGTCAATTCCAATTGGTACAAGGTAAATTAGCCGATATGTACACGGGTATGAATGCTGCACGCGCTTATGTTTACAGTGTGGCTAAATCATGTGACCGCGGTGAAACTACCCGTAAAGACGCCGCTGGTGCGATTTTATACAGCGCTGAGCTTGCCACTAAAATGGCCTTAGATGCCATTCAATTACTGGGCGGCAATGGCTATGTCAACGAGTACGCAACAGGTCGTTTATTACGTGATGCTAAGCTTTACGAAATTGGTGCAGGCACCTCTGAAATTCGCCGCATGTTAATTGGTCGCGAATTGTTTAACGAGTCAAAATAACCAGTTTTTGCAGTACGAAGGCGACATATCAAGCGTGCTATGTCGCCTTAATCAAGCCCCCCTTATTTTTTGCTTCATTAAGGATATAGAAATGACGCAACTGAGCAGCCGTATCAATCCTCGCAGTGACGAATTTAAAGCCAAGTCAGACAGCATGGCGTTATTGGTCGATGATCTTCAACAAAAACTAAAAAAAATCGAACAAGGCGGCGGCCCTGTTGCCTTAGAACGCCATTTATCTCGTGGTAAGTTATTGCCGCGCCAGCGCGTTGAAAAGCTGCTCGATCCAGGTTCACCTTTCTTAGAAATATCGCAATTTGCCGCTTACGAAGTCTATGACGAAGAAGTCCCAGCGGCAGGCGTTATTGCTGGTATCGGTCGTGTCAGTGGTATTGAGTGCATGATTATCGCCAACGATGCCACGGTCAAAGGCGGCACTTACTACCCGATTACCGTTAAAAAGCATTTACGCGCGCAAGACATCGCCAGCCGTTGTCACTTACCGTGCATCTACTTAGTCGATTCTGGTGGCGCGAATTTACCTCGCCAAGATGAAGTATTTCCAGATCGCGATCATTTCGGCAGAATTTTTTATAACCAAGCACAAATGTCAGCCAAAGGTATTCCGCAAATTGCTGTCGTCATGGGCTTGTGTACCGCAGGCGGTGCTTATGTTCCTGCAATGGCCGATGAGTCTATTATTGTTAAAGATCAAGGCACCATCTTTTTAGCCGGGCCTCCATTAGTGAAAGCGGCTACCGGTGAAGAAGTCAGCGCAGAAGAGCTTGGCGGCGCAGAAGTTCATACTAAAATATCGGGTGTTGCCGATCATTTAGCGCAAAATGACGACCACGCGCTTGAACTCGCTCGCCGTGCAGTACTGCGACTTAATCATCAAAAAGAAATCAAAAGCTTATTAAGTCCAGTCAAACCACCACAATTCGATATCCATGAATTGTACGGCATTGTTGGTACTGATCTTAAAAAGCCGTTTGATGTAAAAGAAGTCATTGCCCGTGTGGTTGATGACTCTGACTTTGACGAATTTAAAGCTAACTATGGTGCAACCCTAGTGTGTGGTTTTGCCCGTATTCATGGTTATCCTGTCGGTATTGTAGCCAATAATGGCATTTTATTTTCTGAATCGGCGCAAAAAGGCGCTCACTTCATTGAACTGTGTTGCCAACGTAAAATTCCGCTGTTATTCCTGCAAAATATTACCGGCTTTATGGTGGGTAAAAAGTACGAACACGAAGGCATTGCTAAACATGGTGCCAAAATGGTGACCGCAGTGTCTTGCGCTAACGTGCCTAAATTTACCGTGATTATCGGTGGCAGTTATGGCGCGGGTAACTACGGCATGTGTGGTCGCGCATTTGAACCGACCATGATGTGGATGTGGCCAAACGCCCGTATTTCGGTAATGGGTGGCGAACAAGCTGCTGGTGTATTAGCCACAGTGCGCCGCGATGGTTTAGCGCGTAAAGGCGTTGAATGGTCGGCAGAAGACGAGCAAGCCTTCCGTAAACCAATTGTTGAACAATACGAAAAAGAAGGTCATCCGTATCATGCCAGTGCCCGACTTTGGGATGATGGCATTATCGACCCTGCACAAACGCGTGATGTGGTCGGCTTAGCCTTATCGGCAGCATTAAATGCTCCTATTGAAGACACCCGCTTTGGGGTGTTCCGCATGTAATTGTGCGGTTAATTCAGCTAATAAGGAGTAATAAATAATGTTATCAAACCAATATAAGTTCATTGAATGCCGTCTAGACAAAGGGGTGGCAGAGCTCATTTTAAACCGCGTTGAAGTGCATAATGCCTTTGATGAAGTGATGATTAGCGAGATGATCCAGGCTATCGAAAGCTTTGCCAGTAACAATCAATGCAATATGTTGATTTTGCGTGCTAATGGTAAAAACTTCAGTGCTGGCGCCGACCTCAATTGGATGCGCAAACAAGCAAAAATGGACTTTGAACAAAATCTGACTGATGCCCATGAGCTTGCCAAGCTGATGCACGTGTTAGACAAGTTTCCAAAACCCACTATTGCCTTAGTACAAGGCGCGGCCTTTGGTGGCGCTTTAGGACTAATTTGTTGTTGCGATATTGCCATTGCCAACACCCGTTCAAGCTTTTGCTTAAGCGAAGTCAAGCTGGGGCTTATCCCTGCTGTGATAAGTCCGTATGTGGTTCGTGCTATGGGTAATCGCCAATCGCGTCGCTTTATGCTGACCGCTGAACGCTTTAGTGCTGATGTTGCCTTAACCCATCAAGTCATTCATGAAGTTAACGACGACTTAGATGCAGCGGCGGTCCCTTTTATCACCGCATTTAATGCCAACAGTCCTCAGGGCATGGCATGGGCAAAAAATCTCGTATCGCATTTAGAAAACGGCGTGATTGACGACGCTACGCTCAATTTTACCAGCGAGCAAATTGCTCGGATTCGTGTATCAGATGAAGGTCAAGAAGGCCTTAATGCTTTCTTTGAAAAACGTACGCCAACATGGCAAACCGCTAAATCTGATCCACAAGGAGCCCAATAATGTTTACCAAATTACTGATTGCTAACCGTGGTGAAATTGCTTGCCGTATTATTAAAACGGCTCAAACCATGGGTGTTCGCACCATAGCCCTTTATTCCGATGCAGACAAAGATGCCCGCCATGTAGCCATGGCAGATGAATCGTTTTATCTAGGTGGCAGCGCCCCAGCGGACTCATATTTAAAAGCTGATTTAATTATCGAGATAGCTAAAAAATCGGGCGCGGAAGCCATTCACCCTGGTTATGGTTTTTTGTCTGAAAATGCTGAGTTTGCTCGTAAATGTGAGCAAAATGGTATCGCCTTTATCGGCCCTGGCAGTGATGCTATCGATTCGATGGGCAGCAAAAGTGCCGCCAAAAAAATCATGTCAAAAGCCAATGTGCCCTTAGTGCCGGGTTATCATGGCGACGATCAAACGGATGCCACGTTAATAACAGAAGCCAAAGCTGTTGGCTTCCCGTTACTGATTAAAGCGGCCTATGGTGGTGGCGGTAAAGGGATGCGTATCGTAGAAAACGAAGGCGAAACCCTTGAAGCGGTTAAATCAGCACGCCGTGAAGCCAGCTCGTCATTTGGCAATGACAAACTGTTAATGGAACGCTACTTACGTCAACCACGTCATGTTGAAGTACAAGTATTTGCCGACACTCATGGCAATGCGATTTATTTATCGGATCGTGACTGCTCTATTCAACGTCGCCATCAAAAAGTGGTTGAAGAAGCACCTGCTCCAGGTTTGTCAGACGAACTACGAGCTCAGATGGGGAACGCAGCCGTTGCAGCCGCCAAAGCCATTGATTATGTTGGTGCGGGTACCGTTGAATTTTTACTGGATACTGATAACAGCTTCTACTTCATGGAAATGAATACCCGTTTGCAAGTGGAGCATCCTGTTACTGAAATGGTCACAGGCCAAGACTTAGTCAAATGGCAATTACTGGTCGCCAGTGGTGCTGAATTACCGCTGCGCCAAGATGAAGTGCGTATTCATGGTCACTCATTTGAAGTGCGAATTTACGCTGAAGATCCGCAAAACGAATTTCTACCGGCCAGTGGCAAGCTCAATTTTTTACGTGAACCAGAACAAAATCGTCACGTGCGTATCGATTCTGGTATTCGTGAAAACGATGTCATCAGTAACTTTTATGACCCGATGATCGCCAAGCTGATTGTATGGGATGAGTCGCGCCCTCGCGCACTACAACGTTTAGTACACGCACTTGAGTCATACCAAATCAGTGGCCTTAAACATAACATCGAGTTTTTAGCCAACATTGCTGAACACCCAGCCTTTGCTGCGGCAGACTTCTGTACTGACTTTATTGAGCGTTATGGCGACACCTTAATTGGTGACGCAGCTATTGAAGCAGATACTGCGTTAGCACTAGCAGGACTTTTTCAGGTATTGTCACGTAAGCAAGCGGCAAAAGCGCTGGCCATTAACAGTGCTGATCCGTATTCACCTTGGGGCCTAGTGAGCGGCTTTAGACTAAACAGTTCAAGCGTGCATCGTGTGTCGTTATTAACTGACGTATCCGCCGAAGTGCAACAGCATGACTTGTTGCTTACCGCCGTTGGCGAGCAATATCAATTGTGTTTACACGACCAAGTATTGACGTTAGCGGGTGAGCTGAAAGCTGACTTACTCTTAGCCGAAATTAATGGCCATAAGAGCAAAATTCCTGTTAGCCATCAAGGCGATGACTTTACGCTATTTTTACCATCTGGCAGTTATCACTTTAAAGCCATATTGGCTCAAGTGATTGAAGAAGTGATTAACCATGCTGATAAGCTTAAAGCACCAATGAATGGCACTGTTGTGACTCATTTAGTGGAAGTGGGCGAACAAGTCAAAGCGGGCCAAGGCTTATTAGTGATGGAAGCCATGAAAATGGAATACACCATCGAAGCGCCGTTTGATGGCGTGGTGAGTGAGTTTTATTTCCAAAGCGGTGAGCTTGTCAGTGACGGTGCACAACTATTAAACGTTGAACCATTAGCCTCTGAAGCTAACATCGAGGAAGCGTAAATGTTACCGACTAAAGTGAGCATTTTTGAGGTCGGCGCGCGTGACGGTTTACAAAACGAAGTGCCGGTGACCACTGCAGACAAACTCACGCTAATCACTCAACTTGGTGATGCAGGTATTAAGCGTATTGAAGCAGGCAGCTTTGTGTCACCTAAGTGGGTGCCACAAATGGCCGATTCTGATGCTGTATTGCAGCAACTCAAACGACAAGCTGGTGTAGTTTACAGTGCATTAACGCCTAACCTAAAAGGCTTTGAATTAGCCCTTGCTGCAGGTGCGGATGAAGTGGCTATTTTTGGCGCGGCATCAGAAAGTTTCAGTCAAAAAAACATTAATTGCTCAATCAATGAGTCAATCGAGCGCTTTATTCCGTTAATGGAAGCCGCCAAAAAACATGGGATTGCAGTGCGTGGCTACGTGTCTTGTGTGCTGGGTTGTCCGTACGAAGGCGACATTGCAGTGAGTGAAGTCGCGAGAGTATCTGAGATCCTTTATAAAATGGGGTGTTACGAAATCTCATTAGGCGACACCATCGGTGTTGGCACTCCCAATAAAGCGCGGCAAATGGTTGAAGCTGTCGCCAAAGTGGTTCCGGTTGATAAGTTAGCCTTGCATTTTCATGACACATACGGTCAAGCATTAGCCAATATTCTGGCCTGTCTCGACACTGGTGTCAGCGTGTTTGATGCATCAGTCGCCGGTCTTGGTGGTTGCCCATATGCAAAAGGCGCTTCCGGTAATATCGCCACTGAAGATCTGGTCTACATGATCCATGGCATGGGAATAGATACCGGCATTGACTTAGCTAAGCTTGCATTTGCTGGCGACAACATAAGTCGCGCATTAGGCCGAAGCAATGGGTCTAAAGTGGCAAATGCAATCAGAACGTAATCACATATACTAAAAATGGTTAACGTAGCATACCGCTAACCGTTGATATCAATATAACGATAAGGACAACAAGATGGCAGGATTCAATAAAGTCGTCCACAGCTATGAAGAAGCACTGGCAGGACTGAATGACGACATGACCATTATGGTCGGCGGGTTTGGTTTGTGTGGTATTCCTGAAGGCTTAATAAACCACATGGTTAAATTGGGTGTTAAAGGCTTAACTGCTATTTCAAACAACGCTGGTGTTGATGATTTTGGTTTAGGCTTGTTACTTAAACAACATCAAATTTCAACCATGATAGCCTCTTATGTTGGCGAAAATGCCACCTTTGAACAACAAATGTTGTCTGGTGAGCTTAATGTGATACTCACGCCACAAGGCACATTGGCTGAAAAAATTCGTGCTGGTGGTGCGGGTATTCCGGCATTTTTCACCGCAACAGGTTACGGCACGCCGATTGCTGACGGTAAAGAAACGCGCGAAATTAAAGGTCGTCACTACGTATTAGAAGAATCATTGACGGCAGACTTTGCTTTAGTTCGTGCATGGAAAGCCGACACCATGGGTAATTTGGTATTTCGAAAAACCGCCGCTAACTTCAATCCAATGATGGCCACCGCAGGTAAAATTACCGTGGTTGAGGCTGAAGAAATTGTTGAACCGGGTGAGTTAGATCCAGACCACATTCATACACCAGGTATTTATGTTGATCGCATTATCAAAGCCAGCTTTGAGAAACGTATCGAACAACGTACCGTCAAAGCTGCGAAATAAGGGAGACAACACCATGGCACTGACCAGAGAACAACTCGCCCAGCGCGTAGCAAAAGAATTACAAGACGGTTTTTACGTTAATTTAGGTATTGGTATCCCTACTCTTGTGGCTAACTATATTCCACAAGGCATGCAAGTGATGCTGCAATCTGAAAACGGTCTACTCGGCATGGGCGAGTTTCCAACCGAAGAAACCATAGACGCTGATCTCATCAACGCCGGCAAACAAACAGTTACCGCAGTTGCTGGGGCGTCATTCTTTTCATCGGCAGAGAGCTTTGCGATGATACGTGGCGGCCACGTAGACCTAACCGTATTAGGCGCTTTCGAAGTTGATGTTAACGGCTCTATCGCCTCATGGATGATCCCAGGCAAGCTGATTAAAGGCATGGGCGGCGCAATGGACTTAGTGGCTGGTGCTGACAACATTATTGTCACCATGATGCATGCAGACAAATACGGCAACTCAAAGTTATTGTCAAAATGCGAACTGCCATTGACGGGCTATGGTTGCATTAAACGCGTAATGACAGATTTGGCCTTTATGGAAATTAAAGATGGCGCTTTCCATTTACTTGAACGTGCCCCTGGCGTGTCTGTTGAAGAAATCGTCACAAAAACAGCTGGTAAGTTAGTGGTACCAGACCATGTGCCAGAAATGACTTTTTAATTAATCTTAAATGGTTAATATAACAAAGCCCGCCACTCTGGATATACTCAGTAATGCGGGCTTTTTTGTATTTTTTAAAATGACAACTAACTAAAAATACCTAACGGTTCCTTGATGTGACCGTTAATTTGCAGAAAAACTACCAGGTTAAAGGCGCAAGCAATTGATCATCTGCTGGAATAATCAATACGTTACTGCGCATCCGCTCTAAAACTAACTCAGCAGTATTACCTATAATCCGTCCTAATAATCCTTCTCGTTGCCGAGCACCAATCACAAAATATTCACTCTTCAATCTGCAGGCTAGCTCAAACAAGCACAGCTCAGGCTCACCAGCAATAATGTGGATACATTCGGGATCCATATTAAATTGAGCAATCTGTTTTTGATGATCTTTATATGCCTTTTTAACAAGAGCATGGGTATCAATCAAATCCATATCTCGTAATATTTTGGGTACCCTAAGCACAAACGCTAAATGTAATTTGGTCCCTGTAGCTTCTGCAAGTTGCTTACCATATGCCACTACAACGCTATTGAGCTGTTGTTTAATAGGATCATGAGTAGCAAGATCGACAGCCATCAACGTTGCGTTGCCTTTAGTGAGTGGATTACTGGTTAATAATAATAACGGGATCCGAGTATGGCGTATCAACTGCCAGTCAGTGGATAAATAATGGTCTGCATGATGTACAGCCTTCACCATAAGGTCAAATCCATGACGAATAGAATGATGACAGGCATGTTCAAATAAATATTTGCTCCACACCATGTGTACCGGAATATCTTCACCTTTAAGATCCACGAGATGCTGCTTTAATTCAGCTTCTCGTTGATCCATTAACTGCTTTTGAGCAACGCTGACTAAACGAGGGTTATAACTTTCAGGACCACTAAAATAAGCATAAGAATAAGCAAAAACTTCCGCATTTTTGTTCAATTGCTTAGCTAACAGCAAACCGCTCGCTATCGCATCGGTGTGTGCTTGTTCCATTTGCGCGATAATAAACACCTTATCCATTTCCTTCTCCTTAAGTCTGCCAATTTTTTGATGTACAGCTACTGAAATAGTGATGTCCTGATTAGTTGTGCTATATAACAATCTTCATTGCTGGGGACTTGAACTAAAAACCCCATCAGCTGAGCTTTATAGGCAAATGTCACCGTTAAAAACAGTCGTCCAAATAACCAACTCACCTAGCTCAAATAGTAAATAATTGAAAGTTCCAACTAAATATTTTTTCCGTTAAAACACAGTAAATCATGTCTTATTAGCTATCATTAGTTTAGTCAATAGAGTACGTTTGTGTTTAATAATTAATCAGTAAGTTGATCGTAATCAACTTTCTGAGATCAAATCGAATCAAGGGATATAGCGCAAACTAAGGCAGACAAAATGACAATAGATAGTTTTGTAATGTCATTATTCTTTATTCTAGTGGTAGGTAGAATACTCGGTGAACTGAGCGACCAACTTGGGTGTCCAAGCGTGGTGGGTGAAGTTATTGCAGGGATATTACTGGGGCCATCAATTCTCAATTGGGTAGAACCGAATAGCACATTAGCTATTATCGCAGAACTTGGGGTTATCCTATTACTTTTTGATATTGGGTGCGAAACCTCAATTAAACGGCTCGTCAATGCAGGAGGTCAAGCTGTTCGGGTCGCATTATTAGGGATTGCTTTACCCATATTAACAACAGGACTTGCCAGTCTTTATTGGTTGTCCCTAGCACCTTTTACAGCCTTATTTTTTGGTTGTGCCCTCACCGCCACCAGCATTGGTATATCAATGCGCGTGTTAACACTATACAAACAGACCCAAAGTTCAGCTGGACATATTATTCTTGGAGCCGCGGTAATTGATGATATTGTCGGAGTGATACTGCTTAGTTTGTTGTTTCATTTTGCTTCCTCAGGTGAATTGGCATTAAGCTCAACACTGATGTTGTTTATCACGATAACCAGTTTTATCGTTTTCAGCCCCCCACTTGTTAGAGCTATCATTTATTTTACCCGCTGGTTACGTCCCAAAACGAATATCCCGGGTTATGAAGTGTTTGTGGTAATGTCACTGATTAGCATGTTTGCGTGGCTGGCACACTGGTTTGGCACACCAGCAATATTAGGTGGGTTTGCAGTTGGCATGGGTATATCGCGGCAGTTTACTTCGCCATTAAATAAATTTTTGAAAAATCCCTTTCCTTACACTTATAAACTAGAACTGTCCTCTCGCCCGCTGGTGCAAATATTCAGCCCGATATTTTTTGTTTATGTCGGAATTAGCCTCGATCTCAGCCAGCTAGATTCAAGTTTTACAGGTTTAGTCATTCTAGGATGGTTAGCGTTTATTGCTGTATTAAGTAAGTTCGTGGCAGGTTTAATAGCAGGTCAGAACTGGCAAGAAAAATGTATCATTGGTGCCGCGATGGTACCTCGTGGAGAGGTTGGGCTAGTTTTCGCGGAAATGGGCCGTCAACTTGGGGTGATACCAGCTAAAGAGTTTGCAATATTAGTTATGATTATCGCCCTAACGACCCTAATAGGGCCGCTTATTTTGAAATATACGTTAAGTAAGCAGCATTAACCGCTTAAGTCATTTCGACTGAAATATCAGTACTGAGTAACATAATGATCAGTCTACTAAAAACTGCAGCGCTTTTTCTAAATTAGGATCGTCAGGATTAGATGTATTTGTCACCCACGCAATATGGCCAGTGCGGTCAATAAATACTGTTGTCGGTGTGCCTCTTACGCCATACAACTTAGCAACCTCATCTCCTAAAACCAACGTTTTCATCTTTACCCCTCGTTCTAGCAAGCTTTGTCCGGGAGTTGCGCCGACATCTTCTTTAAAACTAATACCAATCATTTGTAAGTCTGTATGTTGATATTTAAGCCGCAGCTTTTCTAAGCCGGGTTGAAGTTTTTTACAATATGGACACCATGTAGCCCAAAAATGCAAAATGACTGGTTTTCCCGCGTAGTCATGTAGATTAAATGGCTGACCATCAGCATGAGTTAACTCAAAGTTAGGAGCAACGGATTCTTCCATCTTCGACGCCGCATCAGCTATGTGTAACGGCATGAAAGACAAAAAGAACAATGCCAATATACTTATTCCAAACCAAACTAATTTCATCACTAGCCCCTTTTTGATGGCGTATTCTTTTGATAGATAATTTTGGATAGATAATTTTTGTAGATAACTCATAGACCGGACAAAAACGATTCTGTATTCGTTTGCAGAGCAAAAAAAATGGTTCATCAGTACTGAACTTTCTATAGGTGATTACGGTATTAATAAAGAGGCTAACAATACGCATATTTCAGAGTAAATAAATCGGTACATTAAACGTATAAAATTAAGTTTACGTTTACGTAAAAATAATACTGAGTTTTTACTCGAAATTGGGTATGGTTAGATAAATCAACTATCTGATTGGACCAGTAACTAACTACATTTTGTTGCCGAGACCCAACTAAAATACAACATAACCAAGGAATGATCTTATGCCAATTTACCAAGCTCCTCTTCGCGATTATCAATTCATTCTATCTGAACTGCTTAATGTCTATCAACAAACTGATTTACGTGGTTTTGATGAGTTAGATGCTGAGCTAACTGATGCGATTTTACAAGGTGTTGCCGATTTCAGCACTGACATCATGTTGCCACTCAATGCCAGTGGAGACTTAGAAGGTTGTAAACTGGTTGATGGTAAGGTCATTACCCCTACAGGGTTCAAGCAAGCTTATAAACAATACGTACAAGATGGTTGGGCAACATTAACTTGCGATCCTGAATTTGGTGGCCAAGGTTTACCCGAAGTTATCGGTACATTTGCAACCGAAATGAAAACAGCCACTAATATGGCGTTTGCCATGTATCCAGGCTTAACCCATGGCGCTTATTCAGCGATTCACGTTCACGGCAGCGATGCGCTAAAGCAAAAATATTTAGCCAAACTGGTCAGTGGTGAATGGACCGGCACCATGAACTTAACAGAGTCTCATGCGGGTACAGATTTAGCCTTACTGCGCACTAAAGCGGTTCCTGCTGGTGATGAACTGTTTGCTATTAGCGGTGAGAAAATTTTCATTTCGTCTGGCGATCACGACTTAGCCGACAACATCATTCATTTAGTATTAGCGCGTTTACCAGATGCACCGGACGGTGTTAAAGGTATTTCATTATTTGCTGTACCTAAGTTTTTAGTGAATGCCGATGGTAGCTTAGGCGAAGCTAACAAGCTTAGCGCAACAGGTCTTGAGCATAAAATGGGCATTCATGGTAACTCAACATGTGTGATGCATTTTGACGGCGCAATAGGTGAACTTGTTGGTGCAGCACATCAAGGTTTAAAAGCCATGTTTACCATGATGAACCAAGCACGTTTAGGTGTCGGTATTCAAGGTTTAGGCGTATCAGATATTGCTTATCAAAATGCTCTCGTTTATGCCAAAGAGCGTATTCAAGGCCGTGCATTAAGTGGTGTTAAGCAGCCAGAGCAAGCTGCAGACTCATTATTAGTCCATGGCGACGTGCGACGTATGTTGTTATCACAAAAGTCGTTCAACGAAGGTACACGTGCGCTAATGGGTCAACAAGCGCTGTGGCTTGACCAAGTAGAACGTCATACCGATCCAGAAAAAGCCAAACAAGCTAATGCACTTGCTGCGTTATTTACACCGATTGTTAAAGGCTTTGTCACCGACCAAGGCTTTAAAGCTTGTGTCGATGCCCAGCAAGTCTATGGCGGCCATGGTTATATTAATGAATGGGGTATGGAGCAGTTTGTGCGTGATATCCGTATTGCAATGATTTACGAGGGCACAAATGGGGTACAAGCACTCGATTTAGTCGGCCGTAAATTACTTGCCGACAAAGGTGCAGCATTAACTTTGTGGTCAGGTATGGTGAAGGAATTAATTCAGCAAAACGCGGCTAATGACGCAATGAAACCTTATCTTGCAGGCTTAATGGATGCCGCAGGCGATCTTGAAAAAGCGACCGGTTTTATTGTGCAGTCAGCCAGTAAGAATCCTGATCTTATTGGTGCAGCGTCAATGGCCTATATGCAGTTGTTTGGAATTACCGCACTAGCATGGATGTGGACTCGCGTTGCTGTAACGTCATTAGCCGCATTAGAAGCGGGTACTGAAGAGACGGGTTTTTACCAAGCTAAACTTAAAACCGCACAATTCTTTATGAGCTATTGGGGCAGCCAAACCCGCAGCTTACGCAAACAAATTGAATCGAGTAGTGCAGATATTGTCGATTTCGCAGAAGCCGATTTTTAATAAATAGTGACACGCAAAAAAGCCGCATCAATTAACTTGAAGCGGCTTTTTTATTCAGTTAAGTTGGGTTTGACTTAATCCCACAAAAACTCACGAAAATGCTTTCGACAAACCGACTCGTAACTTTCATTACCGCCAATGGCAACCTGCTCGCCTTCGCGCATCGGTTTACCGTCATGATCAAGACGCACGACCATGTTAGCTTTACGGCCACAATGACAGATAGTTTTAAGCTCAACCAACTTGTCAGCCCAGGCTAATAAATATTGGCTGCCTGGAAATAGTTCGCCTTGAAAATCATTGCGAAGACCATAGCACAATACTGGAATATCAAGATTATCAACAACATGAGTAATCTGTCTAACTTGTTCTTTACTTAAAAACTGACTTTCATCAATCAATACGCAATGAATTTTTTGCTCATCATTCGACGTCGAAATTAACTCAATTAAATTATCAGTGCTACCGAACACCTGCGCTTCGGTTTCGATGCCGATACGTGATGACACTTTGCCGACACCATAACGATTGTCTATCGATGCCGTCATCACTAAAGTGTGCATACCGCGCTCACGATAATTATAAGAAGACTGCAGTAATGATGTTGATTTACCGGCATTCATCGCCGAATAATAAAAGTACAGTTGCGCCAAAATGAAGCGTCCTAATGTTTAGCTAGTGAATGTCGTTCATATTACCTTTTCCAACATCGTAATAACAAATAAAAATGCCGTATTCATAACGAATACGGCATTTTTATTACAGCTTAAATTGGACATCTACCTACATACAGTAGGGCTTAGTTAAAAAAATTACTTCTTAGCCCAAAAGTGTAATATTACAATGCTGATGACAAACAACACGCTACAGCAAACTAACCCTGCGATTAATGAGCCAGTAAAACCTAATACGGTGTAACCGACTAAACTGATGAAAGCGGCAATTAAGGCATACGGCAGTTGAGTAACCACGTGATCAATATGATGACAACTGGCACCGGTTGACGACAATATAGTGGTGTCAGAAATGGGCGAACAATGATCGCCAAATACCGCACCAGACAATACTGCGGCCAACATTGGCAACATCATAGTACTATCACTTCCCATAGCCATATCTGCTGCAATAGGCAACATAATCCCAAACGTGCCCCAACTTGTTCCTGTCGCAAATGCGGTAATACCCGCTAATAGGAATAACACTGCAGGTAACATCGCAAACGGAATATTGTCAGTGGCTAAACTTGCCATGTACTTACCGGTTTCAAGCTGTCCAATCACACTCGAAATTGTCCATGCAAAAAGTAATATGTAAATGGCTGGCAACATCGAGCGCGCGCCAACCGACATGCCTTTGAGTAACATAGACAAGTCAACTTTTTGCTGAATAGCAAGAATGAGCGTCGCAATAAGACCAACTACAGAGCCAAAAAATAGTGACGAGCTAACATCGGTATTCTCAAATGCCCCAAGTACATTAAACGGTAAGCCTTTTGCTGCTAACACATCGGCGCCACTTGAAACCATAAAATACACTGTCGCAAACACCAATACCGCGATAGGTAAAAATAAGCCCATCACTTTACCGGTATCGGCTTCAGGTAAATCTGTAACAGCGCCAGGGGGTTGGCCTTTTGACTCATCAAACAAGTTACCCCGCAGTGCGTTTAATTCATGCTGGCGCATTGGGCCAACATCTAAGCTAAACGTTGCAACACACAGTAATAATAATAACGAAAAAATGGCATAAAAGTTCATTGGGATCATTTGAATAAAGACGCTCAAATGACCAGAATCTGTAAATCCATGAGCCGTTAAAATACCGCCAATTAAGGCGATAATGTATGCACCCCAGCTAGATACGGGAGAAATAACACACACCGGCGCAGCGGTGGAATCAAGAATATAAGCTAATTTGGCACGCGAAATATGGTAGCGATCTGTGATTGGACGTGAAATCGAGCCGACGACTAAACTATTAAAGTAATCATCAATAAACACTACACAGCCTAAAAACATGGTCATTAACTTGGCATCACGTTTATTGCGAATACGCAATTTAGCCCAATCAGCAAAAGCACGAGCAGAGCCACTGACAGTGATCAATGCTGTGATCATACCCAGCACAATCAAAAAGCCTAAAATGTACACATTCCAACTGTTCAGTCCGGCGTCTTTCCAAACTAACTGGCTGGCTGTATTTAAGATATATTCGCCACTGCCAACCAATGAGAAATCGGTTAGTAATAAGGCGCCGAAAACAATGCCAACCCCTAAAGATAGCAATACTTTACGAGTTAAAATAGCCAGAGTAATAGCCACAAGTGGTGGCAAAACAGAAAGTGCCGAATCGGCATAACTTATTATCATAATTTAATTATTTCTTCGTTGGATACGAATGGAGAAAAACTAGAAATAAGGCTAAACATACACAGGAAGTGTATGCGTTAACTTAACTAGTAGCACTCCACAGTAATATCCATTTAATATGAATATCATTCTTTTTATCAAGTCGATAAAAACACTATGACAGTGCAGTCCCTTTCGAGAACTGCCCCAACAAATACGGCTGATAACCCCATTTATTTCGGCATTGCACCCTTTTATGTCGAATTATTGGCATCACCCAATTCAACATGACTTTTATGCAACGCACCTCTACTTTTGTTGTTTGTAGTTAAAGCTCATTACACACAACGCGAACATACAATCATAAATTACATATTCTGCGCCAGTAAAAAGCACTAAACAGCACGACAAATAACAACAACATCAATTTAAACCACAATTGCATAGCATTAGTTTAACGTTTTTAAATCAAATGCACACTAGTGTAATGGGCACAAAAACAGCAACCGCATCAAACCCTGGATATTTGAACTGAATTTTTAAAAATCAACACCTAAACCAGTACTAAATCCAAGAGAAATCCAAGAGTAGCCCAATAAAAAAGGTTTCTACCTTATGAGTAGAAACCTTTTTAATCGTACAACAGAACGTTTAATAGCGCGTCAAAGTCGGCTGAACAACACGAGCTTAATCAACTCCTCCGTTTAGCGACTTAACATCTGATTAAACGAGGTTGTTCAATGCCGGTACCGCTTCAAATAAGTCGGCAACCAAACCATAATCCGCCACTTGAAAAATAGGGGCTTCAGGGTCTTTGTTAATGGCCACAATTACTTTTGAGTCTTTCATGCCAGCAAGATGTTGAATCGCGCCAGAAATACCCACTGCAATGTACAAGTTAGGGGCGACAATCTTACCCGTTTGCCCAACTTGCAAGTCGTTAGGTACAAAGCCCGCGTCTACAGCTGCACGTGATGCACCTACTGCTGCGCCTAACTTATCGGCTAGTTGTTCTAAAATGGCAAAGTTTTCACCGCTGCCCATACCACGGCCGCCAGACACAATAATGCCAGCATTACCGAGTTCAGGACGGGCTGATTCAGTGAGTGACTGAGAAACAAACTCAGTTTTTGAATCAATTGCTTGGCTTAAGTTGATGACTTCAGCACTGCCTGTTGATGCTACAACATCAAACGCACTTGAGCGCACAGTCATGACTTTCTTAGCATCTAAGCTTTGCACTGTTGCAAGCGCATTACCCGCATAAATAGGGCGTACAAAAGTGTCACTGCTTACAACTTCAATCACTTCAGAAATCTGGGCAACGTCTAATAATGCTGCTACGCGAGGCAATGTATCTTTACCTATACTGGTTGCTGCAGCCAGAATGTGTTCATAGTCTCCGGCAATATCAACAACCAATTTTGATACATTTTCAGCTAGTTGAGCACCATATTGAGCAGCATCAGCTACTAACACTTTACTCACGCCCGCTAAACTTTGTGCTGCACTTACTGCGGCAGAACAATCAGCACCAGCAACCAGTACATGAATATCACCACCAATGGCTGTTGCAGCGCTAACTACTTTCGCCGTGTCAGTTTTCAGGCTGACATTATCGTGTTCTGCTAATACTAAAATGGTCATATTAGATCACCTTCGCTTCATTTTTTAACTTATCAACTAACTCTTCAACAGAAGACACCATGATGCCCGCTTTACGCTCAACTGGAGGTGTGACGCTAAGTACTGTTTGATGCGCTCTTAAGCTCACACCAAGATCAGCCACAGCCATAATCTCTAATGGCTTGCGTTTAGCTTTCATAATATTAGGTAATGAAGCATAACGAGGTTCGTTCAAACGTAAGTCTACCGTCACAATCGCAGGCAAAGGCATTTTCAGCGTTTGTAGTCCGCCATCGATTTCACGTGTAACCGTAATCATGTCACCATCAATTTTGACTTCTGATGCAAATGTCGCTTGTGGCATATCAGTTAATGCTGCGAGCATTTGACCCGTTTGGTTATTGTCGCCGTCAATTGACTGCTTACCAAAAATAACGAGTTGTGCTTGCTCTTTTTCTTGCACTGCCTTTAACAGCTTAGCAATCGAAAGAGGCACTAACTCTTCATCGGTCTCAATATGAATCGCTCGGTCGGCACCCAGTGCCATTGCGGTTCTTAATTGTTCTTGCACCGCTTTAGGGCCAACACTTACCACTACAACTTCAGTGGCAATGCCAGCTTCTTTGAGGCGAACAGCTTCTTCTACCGCTATTTCGCAAAATGGGTTTAACGCCATTTTAAGGTTGGTCGTATCAACATTTGTGTTATCAGCTTTTACCCTGACTTTCACATTGGCATCAACTACGCGTTTAACAGGCACCAATACTTTCATAGGTTTTCCTTCCTACACCTTCAATGTATATGGACAACACACTGGCGTTCGCCAATGCAAGATGGGTTAACTTTACGTCCTGTTAACGTTAACGTCAATCAAAGTCAAACGACTGTTTACATATTTTTTGTTATTGTGGTGGCAATCAAACTAAACAAGTAGTGGATCATTAATTACTTAATGGGAATGCTTAATTAAAATTAATTGCATAATTAGATGATTTTATTTGATTCAATGCCAAATAGTTTCTATTATTACAGCTATATTCAGTATTGATTAAGCTGTATTAGTAATAATCAGAGAATTAATCTGACTTATATTAATAATAACGACCCAAATAAACAATATGAAGTACTGAAACTTACACGGAACGTTGATACTTTTTATCTCTTATAACTTTTATTTTATAAATAAATCATTAGGAAACTATACAACATGAGTGACTTTTTAGACATATTAACCCACGGCCGTCGTTTTAAAGCTGCAGTAAAAGAATTGTCTCTTGATGATTTACGTGAAACAGCGGCGAAATTAGAAAAAATCATTACCGAACGTCAAGAAGAAGAGAAATTAGAACTTGAAGCTAATGCAGAGCGTAACGCTCGTATTGCTGAAATTCTTGCTCAAATTGAAAACAGTGGTTTATCAATTGAAGATTTAGGTGATGTGACCTCTTCTGTTAAAACAGCTAAACCTAAACGTGCACCGCGCCCACCAAAATATCAAATCACTGTTGATGGTGAATTAATTCAATGGACTGGCCAAGGTCGTATGCCTACCGTATTCAAACAACAAGTTGATAGCGGCAAAAATATGAGCGAATTCTTAATTCCTGGTATGGAATAATTATTCTGATTAAGGGTTAACCACACCGTTATCCTTTAAAATAAAAAAAGAGCTTACTCCGGTAAGCTCTTTTTTTTATAACATTTGAGCGCTTTATCATCGCCATGAGAAAAGGTAAACTAACCATCGTTGATCCATTCCCCATTAATAGAAGGCTACGGCTATGACTTTTCCTCTTAAATATGCATTTATTGCTTCAGGTATAGCACTATTATTGAGCGCTTGTGCGAGTGATTATACGTTCAAAAGTAATTTAGACAGTAAAGCGATCAATGATTATTTTAAAGTCGGTGATGTACAGTTATATGAAGGTAGTGATCAACCTAAAGGAACGTTTGAAACTTTAGGTTTAGTGGAAGGCGAAGCCTGCCAAGAAAGCAAACAAGATGCACCACCACAAATGGCCGTAGCACGAAGCAATGCCAGAAGAGCTGCTGCAGATATGGGTGCAAATGGTTTTGTGGTTAAAAGCTGTTTTATGATTACTGAAGCAGACAATAGTTGTTTTAGCCGTGCACTTTGTGTCGGTCAAGCCATTAAAACTCCTACAGAAAAATAACAACTCAATATATTATATTGGCTGCCCATAAATGATGAGTGCTCATATAACACTCATCAACATTTTTTATATTTGATTTATAACTCCCTTTGTTTGCTTAATTCAGGTATCGCATGACACAAAGCAACGATCGACACAGTCAAACAGATCTAATGAATCATAAATCTAGCGTTCCGTTTAGCAGCCAATTAAATGCTGTTGCAATATGCAGAACACCTTACAAACAAAAGTTTGGTATTCCTCGTCAGCCAGGTTTAGTCAATGCGGTAGGTTATATAGAGTTTGAACCCGCGTTTAATCATATTGATACAGTAAGAGGAATAGAGCAATATTCACACTTATGGTTATTATTCTGTTTCCATGAAAATCTGGCTCAAGGTTGGAAAACCACCGTTCGCCCTCCTCGTTTAGGCGGCAATGAAAAACTGGGCGTTTTTGCTACACGCTCCACATTTCGTCCAAATGGTATTGGCCAATCAGTGGTAAAACTCCATGGAGTTATCCAACGTAAAGGAAAAGTGTGCTTAGTAATATCTGGAATGGATTTATTAGACGGCACGCCAATTGTCGATATTAAACCTTATATTCCTTTTTCTGATGCTATTTTAGACGCCAAAGGCGGCATCGCCCAAGAAGCCCCAATCCTCATCCCACTGACTTATACATCGTTAGCGACAGAGCAAATAAATCACTACAGCCAACAAGAGCAGTACCAAGATTTAGCCGCGCTTATTGAAGGAGTATTGTCACAAGATCCTCGTCCTGCATACAAAAAAGCCAAAAATGATCACAAACTTTATCAAGTGGCTTTATACGACTTAGATATCTTTTGGCATATCACAGCTCAAGGTATTGAAGTGTTAGAACTCAAACCGACAAAAGTTGAACTGCTGAAGGATTAAATCAATGGCAGACATAGATTACCAAGCTCAACATAAAAAACGCTTATCATGGATGCCATGGCTGTATTTTTCACTTAAACCAAAACATTTAACATGGGCAAAACCTTGGCAAGATGACATTCAACAACGGCTATGTCAGCTTGAAACCATTCATGTAGGTGAACAATGTTTTATTGCCCCACAAGCTCAACTTTTTGCCGAACCTGGTAGGGACATTATCATTGGCGATCAATGTATGATTGCCGCTGATGTGTTTATGCATGGCCCAATTACCCTAGGCAATGAAGTGGCCATTAACCATGGCTGCAGCTTAGATGGGGGCCGTAACGGTATAAAAATTGGCAGCCAAACACGTATTGCTAACAACGTCACGATTTATGCTTTTAACCATGGTATGTCACCCAGCGCACCCATTTATAAACAACCCGCGACATCAAAAGGTGTAGTGATAGGCCAAGATGTATGGATTGGCGCTCAGGCAGGCATTGTTGACGGTGTCACCATTGGGGATTGTGCGGTGATTGGCATGGGCTGCATTGTTACAAAAGATGTACCCGATTTTGCCATTGTTGCTGGAAATCCTGCCCGAGTTATTGGCGACAGACGCGATAAATAACCTCAGATACGTTGAATAGATAGGGTTATTCAATAAAGACAAATTAGTGGCAACTCATCGATATCAAACTTGCCATTGTTGTTGCTATCTAAGCACATTGACGCGACTATTGTGTTCTTATAACAAGTCAATACAACACTGGATAGAGGGATAGAAAGCTATTTAATATGCATTTATTATCCCGATGTGAAGTTTAATAACGGTCACTTGCGGTTAAAGTATAACAAAGGCTACTTTTGAGTCGAATTAGCAGGTGACATCATTGTTGCAGGTGCTAAAATGATGCTAATTCATAGCAACTATTTTGGACATTGGGAATGCGAGTTAGCAAGTACCTGCTTTCAACACAAAAAGAAACCCCTGCTAATGCAGAGGTGATTAGTCATCAGTTAATGTTACGTGCCGGTATGATCCGTCGTAATGCTTCAGGTCTCTACACTTGGCTTCCATCAGGTTTACGTGTTTTACGTAAAGTTGAAGCCATTGTTCGTGAAGAAATGAATAAAACAGGCGCTATCGAAATATTAATGCCGTTAGTTCAGCCTGCTGATTTATGGGTTGAAACGGGCCGTTGGGACAAGTTTGGTCCTGAATTATTACGTTTCCAAGACCGTAATAATCGTGACTTCGTATTGGGGCCAACCCATGAAGAAGTGATCACCGATTTAGTCCGTAAAGAATTAAGTTCTTACAAGCAACTGCCGTTAACACTTTACCAAGTACAAACTAAGTTCCGTGATGAAGTTCGCCCTCGCTTCGGCGTCATGCGCGCGCGTGAATTCTTGATGAAAGATGCCTATTCTTTCCATTTAGATCAAGAAACCATGGATAACACTTACCACGCTATGCATACCGCATACAGCAATATTCTGACTCGTATGGGATTATCATTCCGTCCTGTACTGGCTGATACTGGTTCTATCGGTGGTAGCATGTCGCATGAATTCCATGTACTGGCTAACAGTGGTGAAGATTTGATCGCTTATTCAACGGGTAGCGATTATGCCGCTAACATTGAAAAAGCCGAATCACCAATGCCAACCGACACTCTTGCCACGCCGACTGAAGCGATGACGTTAGTGGATACGCCTAACGCCAAAACGATTGCTGAGTTAGTTGAGCAATTTGGTTTAGTCATCACTAAAACGGTTAAAACCTTAATCGTAAAAGGTGCTACTGACGAAGCGCCATTAGTTGCCTTAGTTATCCGTGGCGATCACGAACTTAACGAAATTAAAGCCGACAAACTTGAATTAGTCGCGTCTCCATTTGAATTTGCTTCAGAAGCAGAAATTCGTGCAGCAGTGGGTGCAGGTCCTGGTTCTATAGGACCTGTTGGCTTAACGATGCCAATTATTGTTGATCATAGTGTGACTGTGATGAGCGATTTTGCCGCGGGTGCCAACACTGAAGCTAAGCATTATTTTGGTATTAACTGGGAGCGCGATTTGCCTCTAACGACTGCAGCGGATATCCGTAATGTGGTCGAAGGTGAACCAACGCCTGATGGCTTAGGTACGTATGCCATGGCTCGTGGTATTGAAGTCGGCCATATCTTCCAGTTGGGAACAAGTTATTCTAAATCAATGAATGCCACCGTGTTAGACGAAAACGGTAAAGCCCAAGTGTTATTGATGGGTTGTTACGGCGTTGGCGTGAGTCGTATTGTGGCTGCTGCTATTGAGCAAAACAACGATGAACGTGGCATTACCTGGCCTGAAGCGATTGCACCGTTTACTGTAGGCATTTTGCCAATGAATATGCATAAGTCACATCGTGTAGCTGACATTGCCGAAAAACTTTACCAAGACCTGGCTGATGCTGGTGTTGAAGTATTGATGGATGATCGTAAAGAGCGTCCTGGGGTTATGTTTGCCGACATGGAGCTCATTGGCTTACCGCATGTTGTCGTGATTGGCGATCGTAATATTGATGCAGGTGTATTTGAATATAAAAACCGTCGTACGGGTGAGAAACAAGATATTCCATTCGATGAGATTGTGGCGTTTTTAACAAATGCAGCTAAAGGCTAGTTATTAACAATATAACCTGTTAAAAACGCACTTTAGGGTGCGTTTTTTTATCGCTGCAAAACACTTTTATGTAATATTTTTGATATAAATATCGATTTCAAGGCCTTGATTCAACTCTGAAATAATCTCAAGCCTACCGCCTAATTTTTGCGTTACTAGATTATACACAATAGACATGCCTAACCCTGTGCCACCAATATTGCGTGCAGTAGTAAAAAAAGGTTCAAATATTCTCCGCTTTACTTCAGGGCTCAAACCTTTGCCATTATCTTTGTAAAACATCTTTATTTCATCACCACAGTAATTAGCGCCTAATATAATTCGCTTTTGTCCTACATAATCGACAGGAAATGCATGCCGAAAGCAATTGGACACCAAATTAGTAAAGATTTGTGCAATAGCACCAGGATAAGATTCAACAACCAAGTCGGGTTCTAATTGAATATCAAGTTCGATACCTTGCTTACGGGTTAATGGCCTAAGAGGGGAAGATATTTGCTCCAAATATTCAGTTAAATTAACCTGCTCTTTTTCTAAAATAAGCTGGTCAGCGGCGGTGCGTTTAAAGTTATGAACTAACTCTGCGGCACGCGATAAATTGCGTTCAATTAAATGTAATCCGTCAGTAAGTGTATGGATAAACTCTTCAAAGTCTTGTTGTTCTAATTCACCCGCAGCGAACAAAGTTTTGAGTTTAGTTAACTCATCAATGCAGTGGCTTGTTGATGTCACCGAAATACCTAATGGAGTATTCACTTCATGTGCAACACCAGCAACAAGATTACCTAAGGCGGCAAGCTTTTCGCTCTCTATTAAACTGGTTTGCGTTACTTGTAGGTTATTAATCGCATTTTTTAACTCTGCGGTTCGCTTTTCAACTTCTGCTTCTAAGGCTAAATTATTCAATTCAAGTTCATTTTGGTAAGCTTTGACCTTTTTAGCGTTAACAGCTCTACCATACAAATCAGCCAAAGAGCTCACAAATGATTGCTCATCACGGCTCCAATGCCTAACGCCTCCCTTATGCTCACAACAGATAATGCCGATCATTTTACCAGCATGCCTTATTGGGCTGTCTAACATGGCTGTGATTGCATTGGGACGTAAATAAATCTCTTTAAATTCACAGGTTGCTGGATCTGTCATAGCATCACTGGCAGCAATCGTTCTTTCTGTATCGAGAGCGCGAAAATACCCCGGAAACGCTAAGCGAGTTAGCGTGATATTATTTTGTTTAGTTTGATTATCAACTAATAAAAAACAACCGATTGATTGATTATCTTCTGTTAACAACCATATACCTGCCCTGTCGATATCGAGTCCGCGACAAACTGAATCGACAATCAATTTTGAAGCCGAATCTAAGTTTCCAGTATCAATTAATTCAGACCGGCTGACAGCCAGTAATACTTGATCTAAATTCTGATTCATAATAGATAACTTAATGTGTGCTTTGCGCAGGTTCATCTGGCATTTGTTGCTGGATCTCTACAAACTTATCAAGCAAGGTTAAACTGGCATCACACATCAAAGGATCAAATTGCTTACCTGACTGCTCAATTAAATAATCTCTTACTTTTTCAGCGGACCAGGCGTCTTTATAACTGCGTTTTGACAACAGTGCATCAATTACATCCACGATAGCCATAATGCGACCTTCAATCGGTATTGCATCAGCAACTAACCCACGAGGATAACCATTACCGTCCCATCGTTCATGATGTGTATAGGCAATACGAGCGCCCATTTTGGCTATGATACGATTTGATGCCGCAAGTAAGGTGTAGCCCTTTTCTGCATGGGTTTTCATGATTTCCCACTCACTATCGGTCAACTTACCGGGTTTATGTAAAATACTTTCAGGGATACCAATTTTACCCACATCATGTAAAGGGGCTGCATAGCGCATGGTTTCAACAAAATCATCGCTCATACCAATATGGTTAGCCAGCATTTCACTCATCACTGCCACACGCCTAACATGAGCACCGGTTTCTTTACTGCGCTGTTCAATCGCATCACCAATAATTAGGATCAGTTCACGTTGCGTTTGTTGGACATTTTCTTTGCTTGAAAGGTTTTCAAAGGTCAAACTAACATTGGCAGCAAATAATTCAAGGATCCTGACCTGCAAAGGCGTTAATGCGCTGTCGTGTTGGAGGTATAAAATACTGGTAACATCGTGGCCAAACTTATAAAAGCCTACATAAATATTATCGTGAACTATCGACTTCTCTATACTAATGGCTTCAATAATATACTCTTTCACTTCACCCGGTAGTGATTCGACATTTTCTATTTCACGGTAACTCACCATATCGCCAGTCGCGGCTAATAGGTTCATATGAGTATCTTGGTAGAGATCTTCACGAAAACTGGTTAAATAAAGCGCTGAGCTATTCAAATTAAGTAATTGCAATGTTTGTTCAAGAACAGCACTGCCAAAATTATGCAGTGTATTGCTTAGTAGCACTGAAGAAGAAGCTTGGATGACTTTCTCCATCCCACGTTGACTTAGTTCAATTGTTTTAATATCTCGATACGAGCGCAAGGAAGCATAAACACACGATTTAAGTTTGGTAGCGGTTAATTCTGTTTTTGCTTTGTAGTCATTAATATCAAACTCTCTGATCACCCTTTCCTCAGGAGCGCTGCCCGGCTGACCAGTGCGAAGAATAATCCTTGTACTGTGATTATTTAACTCACCTCGAATACGTTCAACTAAATCCAGCCCCGCGTGATCGTTTTCCATCACAACATCGATAAATGCGAGCGCGATATCAGGCTCATCGCGTAGTAAAATGAATCCATCTTCAGCGCTAAAACTTGAATAAAAAGCGAGTTTCCTACCTTCCAACTCAAAATGACTTAATGCAAATTTAGTCACATCATGTATGCCTGGTTCATCATCAATGATGGCAATTTTCCAGGGAGAAAGTTGCTTTGCTTTATGTGCTGCATCGTTATCAACCGATACTTCTGATGTTGTCTTAAACAGAGCCACATGCCATCCTTAAATTGGTATAATCAATTGGGTATTCGTTAACAAAATCAACATCAACAATCTATGATGAACTATTTACATTAGTTTTATCATGAAGACTAAATAACCATACGAGTAAAAGTTTACTTTAGATCTTATTATCAATCTCGATATGGTGTTGCAAATGAGTGCTCGTAATCATGTTCAACTTTTCATCTCAAAGTATTAACCTCGATAATAGATATAGTGAAGATAAAGGATAGACAATAAATAGCGTAGTCGACTTATTGGTAACTGGTGTAGAACACAAAAAGAATTCATACTAGAATCAAACAAACTTAACCGATTAAAGGACCGATATTGCCAGTATCAACAGCATTAGTACTTGGAGGTGGTGGAGCCAGGGCGGCTTATCAAATTGGCGTATTAAAAGCGTTAGTGCAGTTTTACCCACGCAACCATAATGTTCCATTTGATATTATTTGTGGTACATCTGCAGGTGCTATTAATGCAATATCGATAGCGACCCACGCATCTTGTTTCCATTTGGCCATAAAAAAACTGGACTGGGTGTGGCGTCATTTTGAAACCCATAAAGTCTATCGCACTTCGATCCCTCAAGTGTTGAGACATTTGGGACGAATGGCAATTAAAGGTCTACAAGATGACAAAGTCAATACTGATGCTGGCAGCCTACTGGATAATCAACCATTACGAGAGTTGCTGAATAACCTTATCGATTTTAAAAGAATTGATCGTAATATTGGTAATGATGCACTCAAAGCTATCAGTATCGACTCATCATGCTACAACAATTCACGTTCATATACTTTCTATCAAGGTAACGAACACATTGATGATTGGCAACGTGCTAGACGAGTTGGTATTCGCAGTTTATTAAATACTGAGCACTTACTTGCAAGCTCAGCAATTCCAATGGTATTCCCATCAATTAAACTTAATCAAGCCTATTATGGTGATGGGTCCGTCCATCAATTATCGCCACTATCAAGCCCTATCCACCTAGGTGCTAGTAAAATATTTGTGATTAATTTAGACAGTCCACACAAACACTTTCCCATCGAGTTTGAATATCACCCTAAAACAGCAACAATCGCCGGACATTTATTAGATACCATTTTCTCGGACACATTGAACAGCGACTTAGAGCGTCTGCAACGGGTCAACAGCACCTTATCAATGATATCCCCACAAGACCGTGAAACCTTGAACTTGCGTCATATTGATACTTTAGTGATAAAACCTAGTCAAGATTTAAGCCGAATTGCAGAACGGTTCTATGATGATATGCCTTTTGCAATCAGAACTTTATTGAAATTATTTGGTATTAACAGACAGTCTGACTCGAGTATTGTGTCGTATTTATTATTCGAAAAAAGCTATACCACCACCTTGATTGATTTAGGTTATCAAGATGCAATGGATAGAATTGATGAAATAAAACAATTTTTCGATATACAGACTAAAGTTTAACCGTTAATACTCAAAATCTATGATATACCTATATATTAACATCAAGAATTAACATCGGGATTAATTGATGATAAAAGCGCGAGTGCGCTTTGGTTATCTATATTAAAGTCATCCTCGTCATACTGGTTTAGCTTGAGTCAAATAGACATGTTTTACATAGTCACATTTATAAAAGTGAATATTATTTTAAATTGTTGATCATTCACTTGAGACACATAAAACCAGAACTGCCGAGCGTCACATTCGTAACAATTTTGTATCTAAAAGGATTTTAGATGAAAAATTTATGGTTAGTGATTATATTAACAATCGTCGGCTGCGGCCAACAAGACACCTCGACTATAGATACAACTTCAAGTAGTCAAAACACTTTGCAATGGCAAGGTGTATATCATGGTGTATTCCCATGCCCGAGTTGCGATGGAATGGATACCACTCTTGAACTAACCCAACCGAACCAATATACCATCCACACTATTCGTCTAGGCACTGATCCCAATCCTTATCGTGGCAGCGGAACATTTAAGTGGGATAAAAGTGGTAACATTATCATTTTAGATCGTGGACATATTTATCAAGTCTATTCCGATCACTTATATTTGTTAGATGTAAAATTTAGGCGAATTACAGGCCCAGACGCAGAGCGATATAGAGTCGATAAAATCGAAGGACTAGGTCAGCAAATCAGAATAAACTAACAATGAAGTATGACTCTTATAATCAAAGTACTGAAAGCTTTTTAATAACTCTTCGGAGCACAATTAAATAGATATTCATTGCTCATTAGACTGCCGTTGACGACTTTGCACTTTTCTGTGGAAACTGTGTTCACAAAAACAATGGTCAGTTATTTACCATTGGAGTAATGCAGGTAAGTGTACTTGGTATGAGTTTGCTCAAGAGATCAAAACACAAGGAATAGCGTTAGGCTTATTACCTCAATCAATTTATTTGCAGCCTATGACATCAGAACAATATGCATCTATCGTTAATAGACCCACTTTCAGTGTGTTAGACACCCGCTTATCGCACTCAATCGCCATGCCCAAACCTTGGCAACAACAATTAGCTCAATGCCTTAATGAATTGGTGCTTAGTAAAGTTTAATTATTTAAAGTAAAAAATGAATTGTCATATCAGTGTCATTTTTACGTGCAATAATTTTTACCATCAAGGATGAAATATTTCGCTTTAGCTTGTCATTAACTTTAGGTAAAAAGAGGCTGTACCAACAGAGGTACAGTTATCTGGAATGTTGAAAATGTCACACTCATTTGAATTTGATGAAGATGATGCGCCATGGGGCGATAACATCAAGGGAAAACCAAAATCGAAAAAAGTAAAACAGCGTCGCCGAGATACTAAGCGCCGTTACTTTGACGATAATGCAGAAATGGAGTTCGCGCCTGCTAAGTGGAAATAATTTAACAGAATTTTCTCATCAAGTTTAAAAAGCAAGTTGCCTGCAACTTGCTTTTTTGTTGAAAAAAATGGCCTTGAGAAACTCAAGACCATTTAAGTAAAGCGTTAGCAGTATTGAATCAGTGTATTTCGATGTCTCTGAAATTGACCTTTTACAGATAAAATATGGTGGCTAACCCCAAAAAAGTAAAAAAGCCTACAACGTCAGTCACTGTGGTCAGAATAACTGAACCAGATAAAGCTGCGTCTTGATTAAAGCGCTGTAAAATCATCGGCACCATCACACCAGCAATCGCAGCAACAGCCATATTAACTAAAATAGCACAGGCAATAACGACGCCCATTATCGTATCGTTAAACCACCATCCGGCAATAATACCGATGACAATCGACCATAACATGCCATTTAGCGCACCGATACCGAGTTCGTTTTTCATCAACGACATCACGTTACCAGCAGAAATCTGACCCATTGCCATACCGCGGATCATTAACGTTAACGACTGGCTACCTGCAATGCCACCCATTGAAGCCACAATTGGCATCAATACCGCTAACGCGACCACTTGCGACAATACATTTTCGAATAATCCAATAGTAGCAGATGCTAAAAATGCCGTGAGTAAGTTTATCCCTAGCCACACGGCACGACGCTTTGCACCCACCACTATCGGGGCGAATAAATCGTCGTGTTCATCCATACCAGCAGTTGCCATTAATTGTGCTTCGTAATGTTCACGCACTAATGCTGTAGCAGTTCGCAGTGTCATTCGCCCAATTAATATACCATCTTCATCGACAACCGGTAATTCAAGTTCGCGACTATGCTCAATGGCTTCGGCTGCTTCGATTAAAGATGAATCCGCAGAGATAACTCGGCTGTCATCCCATTTTAACGCCTGCAATTGAGTATCAAGATCCGCAGTTCTGAAAACGTCATAACGACGCACTGTACCTAAATATTTATCGTTTTTATCTACTAAAAATAGATGGTCATTACAATCTAAGTCAATTCGGCGAAAAAAGCGTTGTCCTTGCGCGACGGTAGAGGTAAGACTTAATGCCAACATCTGGTGATCAGCATAACGACCGATTTCATTTTCAGAATATTGATCATACAGTTCGAAGTGCTTACGTTGACGTTCACCCATCTGTGCTAATGCACGATCGGTAATGTTGTCAGGTAATGAATCACTCCATTCAATAAGGTCTTCAGGACTTAATTGAGAAAAGAGTAAGTCTAGTTCCTCATCTGGCATTTTCTTAACAATGCCTAAACGAGGATCGGCGCGCATTAAGTTTAGAACGTCTACACGCTCTTCAACATCGACTTGCTGCCAACGTTCATAACGTTCATCAAGTGGTAACGATTCTAATAATAAAGCAATTGTGCCTGGTTCTGCTTCAGTCAAGATTTCACTGAACATTTCGGCCTGTTCATCGCCTTCTGCTTCAGTTAACAAATGAACCACTTGACTGACATCAGCCTGTGGTTGTGAACTGGTGTCGATTTCATCTTCAGAACTAAGTTCGTTCTTTAATTCACTCATCAGCCCGCCCTTAATTCTTGATAGTAAAATATGCGCAACTATATTGAAATTGGTATTGATAAGCAAACAGATAAATTAGGTTGCCAACAACTTAATTGCCAGCTAAGCATTTTCACATTATAGTTTATCTTTCATATAAAGGAGCATCACATGACCGCAGCTATTTACCCTATTTCCGTAAAAGACATTCAAGGCAATGATGTTGTTATGGAGAATTTTAAAGATCACGTTTTGCTTATTGTTAATACAGCAAGTAAATGTGGCTTCACCCCACAATACAAAGCACTTGAAGCACTATATCAACAGTATAAAGATCGCGGTTTAGTTATTTTAGGCTTTCCTTGCAATCAATTCGGCAAGCAAGAACAAGGCAATGAAGATGAGATCAGCCAATTTTGCGAACTAAACTTTGGCGTGACATTCCCATTATTCAGTAAAATTGAAGTCAATGGCAGTAACAGCCATCCGTTATATCAACATCTTAAAAAGTCTGCCAAAGGCCTTTTAGGTAGTGAGTCAATAAAATGGAACTTCACTAAGTTTTTAGTCGATAAACAAGGAAACGTGATTGAACGATATGCACCAACAACAAAACCAGAAGACCTTAACGCTGTCATTGAAAAACTGCTTAGATAGCCATAGCCTCTATCGTGTAATCGAAGGCTGATAATCAATGAGAATGGCTTTGGGTGATTGATGTCATGATAATCACCCTGCTTTTGCTCACGGCTTAGTCAGTTCCTGTAAGTGAACATCTAAAGTCTGCCACATTTTCATTTAACGATATTTTCGAATAGAAGTACTCAAACAATGGAAAACCGTTAGAAAAAGTAAACTCTTAAGCCACTGAAAAATAATCAGTATAAAATTAATCTCACTATTTTGATAAAAGAATTCATTTATATTGAACTTTTAAACCATTAGGTACTCCAACTTAGTAACAGTGATATTCACTTTTGTTCATCATCTCCCTGGGACTTCTAGCGCGGTCCCCTTGATCGCTAAGTCGATCGATAGGCAGTCATTTGATTGCCTTTTTTTATGTCTGTTGATTGTACAACGCAACTAGAATGCGTTGCATGGTCTAGCTTAGGTCTACCCTAGTGATGTGTTTTCTATATAGGGAGCTCATCAACATAAGATCATAACCAGCTAACTTCACCGCATTGGCTTGCTCTCAACACACAGCAATGTGTCAATGCGCCCTATTATCGTAAATAGGCAAGTAGCATAAATAGGCAAAGCAATATTAGCCAAGTTTGATATTACCAACATGAAATAAAACCATTCTCATCGATTTATCCCAGCTATTATTAAGAGATAGGGGCTAACTAGCACTGCGCATGTTTATCACTACACCTAAATAGGTGATGTCGTTTAACTCACAGTAATTAAGCTAATGAGTTTCGCTAAGTCGATTTCGATATTGGGCAACCTGGTCTGGGAGCTTGAAAAAAAATTTGTAAAACCCATTTTTAGGCTCTCGAGACAGCAGATGTTATGCCACGATAAACGTCATTTACATAGAACCACGTGCAACTACCAATGATGAGTAAAGCCCATTGATTATCTATTTTTAAATTTTTTCATTATTTAATGAACTATTCTAACGAGCACTAGTCAGAGTATATGTAACAAGTAAGAACATGTATTCGCTAAGCGTCTTCCTCCAACGTTTTAGCGTGTATCCAAAGGTTTGATTACTGACTTTTGTATTTGCTTGTCGCGACAGTTTTATGTTCATCATCCCTATTTGGGGAGTATTAACACGCTAGCGCACTGTTAATCACGACCCACAAAGAACGACTTAGGCAACCAAATTGGTTGCCCTTTTTTTAGGTTCATTTTGTGTTTTACACAAATAAAACCAAAAATAGCATCATCATCGATATTTACCTCAACCATATACAGAACCAATAGCTTACTTGAGTACACCTCAGAGCTAGAACTAGCATAGTGATAAATAAGCACTTAATTATAAAGACTTTGATAAACTATAATATCGAGTTTCGGTTCATTTAAATGCCATTTTTAGCTCTTAAAAACCTAATAAATCCTTCGAAAAACCAGCTAAGAAAACAAAAAACCTTGCTCTCATAAAATAAATGTAAAAAAATTATTTTTATTGTGAACTTTCCTAATTACGCTCGGTCTTATTTATTGTACGAAGAAGATGTAGTTTGAAGTAAGTGCAGCATAATGAGTTAACCTCCTCTCCCGGAGTTAATTGATGACACTGCTTAGTGATTTATCCTACTTACCTTAAGCTTCAGTTAGGATTGAGTTACTGCTACACCGTTTTAATGTTTATTGTTCATCATCCCTATTTGGGGAGTATTAACACGCTAGCGCACCGTTAATCACGACCCACAAAGAACGACTTAGGCAACCAAATTGGTTGCCCTTTTTTTAGGTTTATTTTGTGCTTTACATAAATAAAACCCAAATGCCTCACCATCGATATTTGCCACGGTCATATGCGTAACCCATCACTTACCTGAATTCACCTCAGAATCAGAATAAACAACTGATTAAAAAGAATTTTATTAGGCGACAATTAACTTGGCCGGTTCGCGACAACTAGCTTGTCCGGTTTTGGTAAGCTCTAGGCATACATAATTATTGAGAGATTTATATGCCTGGAAAAACCATAAATCAATCACAGGTTAACCTATATATGTCTTATCGTAATCAACCTAAACAGACTCAATCATCTGCAGCGGCTAAAGCAGGATTTTCATCCCGCACAGCCAGACGTATTGATTCAGGGCAGCACAACCCCCCTCCATTACCGCGTCAATACGCTACTCGAAAAGATCCGTTTAATGGTCTTTTTGAACAACATATTGTCCCACTGCTTGAAAAAGAACCCACATTACAACCCATTACATTATTTGAAAAACTCGAAGAAATCGCACCGGGGCAATTTGATCGCGCGCAACTTAGGACTTTACAACGCCGTATCAAGACATGGCGAGTCAAATACGGACCAGAAAAAGAGGTGATTTTCAGGCAACAGCATACACCTGGAGCGATGGGGATTTCCAATTACACTTGGGCTAATGAATTGAATATCACCCTCGCTGGCAGTGCATTTAAACACAAACTTTATCATTACCGCTTGGTTTTCAGTGGCTGGACTTACGTCGAAGTCATCTTGGGTGGCGAAAGCTTTGAGTCATTGTCATCCGGGCTGCAGAATGCCTTTTGGCAAAGTGGGGGTGTACCCAAAACCCACCGCACAGATAGCTTAAGCGCTGCCTTTAAAAACCACACACAAGCAGAAGTCCTCACAGAGCGCTACACCAAGTTATGTCAGCATTACGGTGTAAAAGCCACTCGAAACAATAAAGGTATAGCCCATGAAAATGGCGCAATTGAAGGCCCTAATGGGCATCTAAAGCGAAAGATAGCGCAGCAATTGCTATTGCGCGAAAGCCGTGACTTCCTGGATTTAAAGCAATACCGAGCATTCATCGATGCCATCGTCGCTAAAATAAATCGTCAATGTCACACGCGTTACATTGAGGAGTGCGCGTACTTGTCCGCCTTACCCGTCCGTCGAACGAATGACTTTTGTGAGCAGTACGTCAAAGTGACATCCAGCAGCACGATTTCCATTAAGCGTGTGACGTATTCCGTGCCATCACGGCTCATTGGCGTGACCTTACTGGCGCACATTTATGATGACCGCATCGTCCTCTTCTATGGACATGAAATCACATTAACCTTAGCGCGAATACACACGCAAGGCGCAGCACGTGGCCGCTCAATAGACTATCAGCACCTTATCCACGCATTGGCTAAGAAGCGCAATGCGTTTAAAGCATCACAACTTAGAGACGACCTTATACCTAAAGGCGATTTTTGGCAGTTATGGCAGGCACTCACCCGTGATGGTGTGACTGATACAGATTGTCATTATATGGTCGATTTACTGGTCATCGCTGCCAACTATGATTGTGAGGCTGCATTGGGCCGCTTCGTTCTCAGCGCATTTGAAGCAGGAAAAGCGGTAACGATAGATGAATGTCGACGCGTTTTCAGGCCTGATACGCTATTTACCCCCATGATTAATCGTCAACAACATAGCGTTTCAAGTTACGACGTACTGTTAGGAGGGCGCAATGGCTAACCCACTGAGCTTACCTATATTATTACAAGAGTTACGATTACCCGCGATAGCAAAAGCTTGGCCTGATATCGCGCTAAAAGCGGTGAAGGAGCAATGGGGGCCTGAGCTATTTCTCGCTCAGTTATGTGAAATAGAGGCCTCACACCGACAAGAAATACGCCTAAAGCGCTTACTGAAAGACAGCCAATTACCCATAGGGAAACAACTATCACAGTACGATTTTAGTGAAGTGACAGGGATTAGTGCCGTTCAAATCAAGCATAAAGCCAGTGAGCTCGGGTGGTTGAGGCAAGGCCACAACATACTGTTATTTGGTGCAAGCGGTCTGGGGAAAACACACCTAGCCGCCGCGTTAGGCTATGCCCTTATAGAGCAATCTGTTCGAGTTAAATTCACAACAGGAACCGCCATGGTGCAGCATCTACAGAAAGCGCGACAAGGTTTAGGACTAGAAGATGCGCTTAAAAAACTCGATAAATATGAGCTACTGATTTTGGATGACATTGGCTATGTAAAAAAGAGCGACAGTGAAAGTCAGGTTCTATTTGAACTCATCGCACATCGATATGAGCGCAATAGCTTGGTGATAACGACGAACCAGGTATTTAGTGACTGGGACAGTATCTTTGGCGACAATATGATGACGGTAGCTGTGATAGACAGGCTGGTGCATCATGCTGAAATTTACCGACTTGAAGGAGATAGTTACCGTAAAAAACAAGCTATGAAATTAAACGACAAAAGCGGCCAACTTAATTGACGCGCATAGGACAAGCTAGTTGACGTCTAACAGAATTTATAAAAAAATCAAGTTTAGGTTAATTCTAATACTATTTTTAATTAAAAAAACGAAACCTTTTCCAGGGAAAATCGACCATATAGATCAAAAAAAATTACTCTCACAAAATAAATTAAAAAAATTCATTTTCTTTGTGAACTTTCCTGATATCACCCGGTCTTATTTATTGTACGAACAAGTATGTAATGATTAAAATGTAGTTTGAAGTAAGTGCAGTATGATGAGTTAGCCTTCTCCCCCGGAGTTAATTGATGACACTGCTTAGTGATTTATCCTGCTTACCTCAAACTTCAGTTAAGATTGAGTTACTGCTACACCGTTTAATGTTTATTGTTCATCATCATCCCTATTTGGGGAGTATTAACACGCTAGCGCACCGTTAATCACGACCCACAAAGAACGACTTAGGCAACCAAATTGGTTGCCCTTTTTTTAGGTTTATTTTGTGCTTTACATAAATAAAACCCAAATGCCTCACCATCGATATTTGCCGCGGTCATATGCGTAACCCATTACTTACTTGAGTTCACCTCAGAATAAAAAACTTAAGTGCCTAATTACGATAGCTTTAATAATCTATATTATCGAATCCAGGTTAACTCTAACGCTATTTTTAATTAAAAAAACGTATCCTTTCCCCAAAAATATCGACCAAAGGGTTCAAAAAAATTACTCTCACAAAATAAATTAAAAAAATTCATTTTCTTTGTGAACTTTCCTGATATCACCCGGTCTTATTTATTGTACGAACAAGTATGTAATGATTAAAATGTAGTTTGAAGTAAGTGCAGTATGATGAGTTAGCCTTCTCCCCCGGAGTTAATTGATGACACTGCTTAGTGATTTATCCTACTTACCTCAAACTTCAGTTAAGATTGAGTTACTGCTACACCGTTTTAATGTTCATCATCCCCATTGGGAAGTATTAACACGCTAGCGCACCGTTAATGACAACCCGGAAAGAGTTATTTTGGCAGCCAATATGGCTGCCATTTTTTTTTGTCTTTTTTTGATGTAAAAGGTCATAACATTTTCTTGTTAAAAATTGAGTAAATTATCTAACTGAATTTGCAATGAAGGATGATAACCAGCACGAGCTTTTTTATAAATTTCAGCTAATTCTTGTTGATAGCCTGCTATTTGTAATTCAACAAACAAAGGTCTAACAAATTTACCTCTGCCGATACGGCATAAATAATCACTTAATGCTGGTAATACAGGATCATAGTGATTACGGATGGCAACGCGATACCAATCACACGCTATTTCGGCATTGGGACTGTTTGTTAATGTAAAAGTATCATCTAAATCTAATAACGTGGCTTGGCTTACCATTAACGGTAATTGAGTCAGAAAATACTGCCAGTGATGAACTCGCCACTCACTCACCAACAACTCACTTGCCAAAGCGCCTTTGACAATAGCTTCCACAGCCAAGTCAACTTTATCCAAGCTGCTTGATGTAGGGCCTTTAAACCATAGTGGTAATCCTTGCCCGTATACCCATTCATTGAGTTCTGGCAGGGTTAATTTATCGTGATGTTCCACCAGCAATGTCTGTTTTACATAATCAATGAATGTTTCGGTAGTAATCGCGCGAAACGAAAAATGCTCAACATACTGGGATAGAAAGCTATCGAATGCAGGCCGGCCTAATCGGCTTTCAAGTTCATGAACAAACATCGATGCTTTATCGTAGGTAAACCGATTAAATGCCAGATTAGGATCTTGGTCTTGGACATTGGCGGGTAGAGTTTGGTTGACTAAGGGAGTAGATTCCATTTCCTCTTGCAAACGTCCGTACTCGATAACCCATTCGAGTTCTGCCTGCTCTTTACCATAAATAGCTTCAACAATACGATTGGTAAAGTAAGTGGTAAATCCTTCGTTAAGCCATAAATCTCGCCAAGTCGCATTACTGACTAAATTACCTGTCCATGAATGGGCTAATTCATGAGCAACCGTGGACACAAGACTTTTATCCCCAGCAATTAGCGTGGGAGTCATAAATGCCAGCATAGGATTTTCCATACCACCAAAAGGGAAACTCGGTGGCAAAACAATCATGTCATAACGCCCCCAAGCATAAGGCCCTAGTATGGACTCTGCCATTAAGATCATTGATTCAGTATCTTCAAATTCTTTAACTGCAGCAGCAAGCATACCGGGTTCAGTATAAATACCACTTCGAGGCCCAGTGGCTTGGAAGCTTAACTCTCCAACAGCAATGGCTAATAAATGTGTTGGAATGGGTTTGCTCATGCAAAACTCAAACACACCATTATCTGGCAATTCAGGGTTATTTTCAGCACTCATTACCACGCGTAAACCTTGCGGAGCGGTAACTGTCGCATTAAAGGTTATGCGTGCTTTTGGGGTATCTTGTAAAGGTATCCAGCTACGAGCATTAATGGGTTGCGATTGGCTGAACAGGTAAGGCAATTGTTTGCCTAAGGTTTGTTCCGGAGTAAGCCATTGAAGCCCCTGGGCAGTTGTTGATGTACGATAATGGATGACCACCTCAGTTAATCGTTCACCCACATCAATAACCAGCTTTTGACCCAATATGGCATTCACATCACTCACATAATATGACAACACATTAGCGTCGCTGTCGGTGATACCTTCTATGATCAAGTCTCGGCAATCTAGCACTAATGGAAGTGCAGCCATTTTTCGGGTAAACTGCAACCGGGCAACGCCATTGAGTTGCTGCAAGTCAAAATTAACCACAATATTAAGTTCAAGATGATGCACGCATAAAGCATCAGTATTGGCACTTGAATGGTAATCGTGTTGTTCGTTCCATTTTGCAGTCACAAAATATCCTTACAAAGGCAATAAAACATGAAATCTAGCAAAGATAATAGCATTAGCATCACCAAAAATATGCTGTAAAAAGCCGCATTAATACCGAGTCACTCAGAGTAACCACGCTTGTCAATTCAAGGCATATAGATTTATTAAGCAGCAAAGTTAGCTCTGCACTTCCAACTTTCGTTTTATGCTGCTTTGAACTTAATGGAGACTATCGATCAATACCTTCACATTTAATGTCTACCGCTACATTGATATCTGGATTTTCTACTCAAATTTATTTTAAATAAAAATAAGTACTTTTTTGCATTCAAGGGAACTAACTGAAAAATGACTAGTCTGAATATATGAACCGAATTTGCATTACTTTATTAACAGCTAGTAGCGTTTTTTTGTTCATCATCATTCTCCTATTTGATAGTAGTAACAATCTATCGACAGTATTGCCCTTAGCAATAGCAGCAACCTCTTAATTAGGTTGCTTTTTTTTATCTTTTTTTCAACGAAAAAAAACAAAAAAGGCCTCAAAGAGGCCTTTTTAAGTTTACGGAAAGTTCGCTAATTAAAGCTTGATACCTACTTTCTCTAAATCTTTAGTAATTACAGATGTTGGTAATGGAACATAACCATCTTTCTCAACAATTTGTTGACCTTGCTTAGACAATACGAAGCGTAAGAATTCACGATCCATTGGCGTTAGGTCTTTGTTAGGATGCTTGTTCACATAAACATATAAGTAACGTGAAAGTGGGTAAGTACCGTCGGCAGCATTCGCAGCTGTGGCTTCGATAAACTTATCACCCTTCTTAGAGATAGCGACCGCTTTTACACCAGCAGTTTTATAACCAATACCTGAATAACCAATGGCATTCAATGACTGTGATACAGACTGAACAACTGAAGCAGAACCTGGTTGCTCATTTACGTTTGGACGGAAATCGCCTTTACATAACGCTTTTTCTTTAAAGTAACCATATGTACCAGACACTGAGTTACGACCGTAAAGCTGAACATCTTTTGCAGCCCAGTTACCATCTAAACCGGCATCACCCCAACGGTTAATTTCTTTACCGCCACACTTATGTGTAGAAGAAAAAATCGCATCAATTTGTTCAATGCTTAAGCCTGTTATAGGGTTATCTTTGTGTACGAATACAGCTAACGCATCGATTGCAACACGAACTGCCGTTGGCTGGTAGCCATAATGCTTTTCAAACGCTTCAACTTCATTAGGCTTCATCTTGCGGCTCATTGGGCCGAACTGAGAAGTTCCTTCAGTTAACGCTGGTGGCGCAGTAGAAGAACCTGCCGCTTGAATTTGGATATTAACGTTAGGGTAAATATGTTTGAACTCTTCAGCCCATAACGTCATCATATTTGCTAATGTATCAGAACCAACAGAAGACAAGTTACCAGAAACACCACTTGTTTTTTCGTATATTGGTAAAGTAGGGTCAATAGCAGCCATTGATGCTGCTGAGAATACGCCAGCGGCTGTAAGAGTAATCGCGCCGACAAGTTTGTTCAGTTTCATTTTAATGCTCCAGAATTAAGCGTACTAAGTTTTTAAAACGTAGTCAGTATCGACCTCATTGATGACAAGTCTATGACATTGACATGACAGTTATGTGACACCAGCAGTAAAACTGTCTCATTTGACAAAACAAAATAAAAGACAATTAATATCAATAACTTAACAAATGTAGGTGATAATAAATTATTTAGTACAATAGATAAATACCCACTAAACACATTACAAACAAGATAATTACGGCTTAAAATTATAGCAATAACGCTACATTATGACATTCATCATACCGGTTTAATTGAAGCAATTTATGCAATGCCAGCGATTGATTCAACACCATCTCTCTAAGACTAATTAGATTAGCACTCCTCAGCGGTTTTGAACTGATTAGCTCATTATTATTAGCCATTTGAACTGAGGAGCAGCAATAAAAAAACAGCACGTATGCTGTTTTTTAAGGATTGAAAATCTAGAGGCTAGCTATTGTCGAACTAACAAGTGCGCTGGAATAACAAAGCTGAAGATACTGCCTTTACCATACTCACTTATCACCTTAAGCTCACTGTGATGATGGTTTAAAGCATGTTTTACAATCGCTAGCCCCAAACCACTGCCGCCAGTTTTACTTGAACGGGCATTATCTACTCGATAAAAGCGTTCAGTTAAGCGGTTAATATGTTGTGGAGCGATACCCACTCCGGTATCGGTCACCGAAAACAACGCTCCGGTTGCAACACTTTTCCAATTAACCGAAATCGTTCCACCAGGAGTGGTGTAACGTATTGCATTTGAAATCAAGTTGGAACAAGCACTGCGTAATTGCAATTCATTACCATGGGTATTCAAACCGGGTTCGCAATTAAACACTAATGTATAGTCGGTGCCAGCAAGAGCTTTGGCTTCTTCTTTAAGAATTTCCATCATCAATGACATATTGACCGTTTGCGATAAATCAATATCAACCGCGTCTTCAATGCGCGACAGTGCCAATAACTGTTCAACCATCGACTGCATCCGAGTCGTTTGTTGCTGCATCAATGATAGTGGTTTGTGATTAGGAGAGTCTGCATCTTCCATGGTTTGCATAATTTCTAAATACCCCTGTAATACTGTCAATGGGGTCTTAAGTTCATGGGAAACGTTTGCCACAAAATCTTTGCGCATACCTTCTAACTGATGAATTCGGGTGACATCTCGAGCGATTAACAGCAATTGTCGATCACCATAGCTCATTACTCGAATTTCAAGTAAACGCTTATCGGACACGGGAGAAGGGATTTCTAATGGTTCTTTGTATTGTGCTTTCTTTATATAAGTCGAAAAATCAGGATGTCGAATAAGGTTATCAATTCTCTGACCATTATCCTGAGGCCAAACAAACCCTAAGATTAACTGAGCGAGCTTGTTACACCATAAAATATTATGTTCGGCATCAAGCACTACAGCCGCATCAGGCAAGGCCTCAGCGCCTTGACGAAAACGGGCTAACAACGTAGCTAACTGACCCACTCTTCGTCGATTCTTGCCCTGCAGACGATATATTCCATTGAACACGCCCTCCCAACTTCCCCGCCCTTGTGGAGGCGTAAGCTTTTTATCTTTCCATAACCAGAAGTTTAAACGAGTAATTTGACGATAATGCCACACAAGTAATGCAATCGAGCCTAATAGCATAACGATAACAACTTGATTGAATAAAGCGCCGATAAGCATGAATAAAACAAGCAATATAGCTAACCGGAAAAATAAACGATATCCAGAGTACGAGATAAACATAGGCTACCTAAATACGAAAATAACGCCGCCAACACATTCAGTGCCGTTACTGATTATTAGGGCTAACGAGGAACCACAAGATAGCCTAAATCGACTATTATGGCTAGACAGCGAAAAAAACAGTTTTTAAAAAGCTCTGCCTAGCATGGCAGAACTTTTCGAGCAGCCAATACGAATTACATTCTGGTTGAAAATCGATAACCAGCACCACGAACAGTTTGGATCAATTTATCATGTCCACCCTCTTCTACGGCTTTTCGTAAACGTCTGATGTGCACATCGACAGTTCGATCTTCAACATACACATTGGTGCCCCAAACGTTATCAAGTAACTGCTCTCGACTGTAGACTCGCTCAGGATGGGTCATAAAGAAATGCAATAAGCGAAACTCTGTCGGTCCCATATCGAGCACGGCGTCACCAACGGTCACTCTATGACTCACAGGGTCGAGTTGTAATCCTTGCACATCAATAGTTTCTTCTAAGCGCGTTGGTGCGCTTCTGCGCAAAACAGCTTTAATTCGTGCGACGAGCTCTTTAGGTGAAAAAGGTTTAGTTATATAGTCATCAGCGCCCACTTCAAGGCCCTTCACTTTATCTTCCTCTTCTCCACGAGCTGTCAGCATAATAATCGGGATCTGACGCGTAAATTCATCTTGCTTTAAACGTTTAGCTAATTGGATGCCACTACCACCAGGGAACATCCAATCCAATAAAATTAAGTCAGGGTATGGCTCTTTAAGCAACTCAATTGCTGAATCAAAATCTTCAGCTGCAGCTGTCGTAAAACCATGTTGATCCATCACAAATGTCAGCATCTCACGGATTGCTGATTCATCTTCTACTATTAATATCCTAGCTGTCATATTGGGTTTCTACGTTAATTTGCCACGAGACTATTATTGGACACTTTTGTTACAGATTTATGATCTAACAGCTGATTCTGGCATTAAATACGCCTTTCTGTCATAAAAAATTCATTGCTGTTAATGCAATGTAACAAAAAAAGGGCCTAAGCCCTTTTTAATTGATTGAAGATTTAACCATCACATGATGACTGGTTTAGAACTTATGTTCGATACCAATACCAACATAGCTATCATCTTGGTCATTTGAATCAAACGAGTTGGCTGTGTAGAAAGCAAATAGTTTAGTTGGTTTACCTAGTTTGTAGTCAGCACCTACAGACCATGAATCGCCTTTGTTTTCCATGTCGACATACTGAGCTTTTAGTGTCACATCATTGATGTCATAAGCTGTACTTAATAAGAAACCGTTATCTGTTACACCGCTATCTATTGCTTCTTGTTGCTGGTACATACCACCAATAACTAAGCCAGCAACTTTACCTTGAACCGTTGCACGTGCAGTGTCATAACCTTTTACTTTTGAATCATAAGCAATCGCTGCATATATTGGTGTACTTTTAAGACCTGCATCACCGTACATTACAGCCATGCTCACACCATCTTCACCAGTTGTATTGTCACCAACAACTTGGTCTGAATCGCCAGATGCAACATACGTAACACCCGCTTGAAAATCACCAAACATAGGTGTGTAGTATGTCGCAGTTTGCGCCATACGGTTTTCACCTTTGAACATGTTTTTTACGTCACCAGATAAATCGTTAAACTGGTCAACTTTACCTTGAGATACTTTAAGGATAGTGTCGTTACGACCTACAGAAACGGCACCAAAGTTACCTTTTAAACCAACAAATTGGTTACGAGCTAAAAAGTTTTCTTTGTCATCATCACCGGTATTAACTTCGTATTCGATGGTATAGAAAGCTTCTAATGATTTGCTTAACTCAAACTCACCGGTTACACCAAAACGTGATGCATTACTTTGAATAGTTGTTTCAGTTTCATCATTAACATCATTAGACTGTGCTGTAACATTTAATTTTCCATAAACTTGTAAAGGATCTGCCGCATAAGCACTTGATACTAAAGAGGCTGCCATTGCAGAGGCTAATAGAGTTTTACAAAAAACATTCATCATTTCATCCTTTCGACGCATATTTCGTCATGGTTATTCTGGGTTAGTTGTATCGGAACGAGCAGAATTTTGCCTTGCGAATGTTTCAGAAATATTGCAATGCTTGATTAAAAATGAATATTTGCCATACCGAACCACATTATTGCGCAGTAGATCTAGCTACAGCAGTGGTTTCAAGGAAGTTTGGGGGAATGTGACAATTTGATGAATTCTAACCCTAGTGACGACAGCGGTCGTATTATTAGTGTTTTTTTGTAGGTTTACCGCTTTGCATCTATCCCGTAAACTGCAGTAACTTATTTTTCCTGTTAATTAATGAGAGCCTTCTATGTGGTTTAAAAATCTCACCCTGTACCGTTTCAACAAACCTTTTACGACAGATACCGAAACATTAGAAAATGCCTTAGCTGATTTCACTTTCTCTCCTTGTTCAAGCCAAGACATAAGCAAGTTTGGTTTTTCTAATGCCCTAGGCAAAAAAGGCCAGGCATTAGTCCATAGTGCCGAAAATCGCTATCTAATTTGCGTCACGAAAGAAGAAAAAATTCTCCCAGGCCAAGTAATCAAAGAAGCCTTAGATGAAAAAGTGGCAGAGATTGAAGAGTTAGAGAATCGGAAAGTCACTAAAAAAGAAAAAGACACCATTAAAGACGAAATCACCACAACATTATTGCCTCGTGCATTTTCTCGACGTAGCCAAACTCATGCACTCATCATGCCTGAGCTAGAAATGATTTTAGTTGATAGTTCTAGTGCGACTAAAGCGGAAGAGTTGTTGGCACTGCTTCGTAAAGCGATAGGTAGCTTACCGGTTATCCCGCTAAGTTATGCCACACCAATCGAATCAACATTAACGCAATGGTTGCAAGCGGGTGAAGCACCGGCGCCATTTGAAATGCAAGATGAAGCCGAGCTTAAGTCAGACTCTGATGAAGGCGGTATCGTTCGCTTTAAACAACAAGTGCTTCAAGAAGATGAAGTGCTTGCCCATATTGCGACAGGTAAGCAAGTGCACAAATTGGCATTGCATTTTGGTCAGTCGATTGCTTTTTTAATGCAGTCTGATGCCAGTATTAAACGACTTAAGTTTTCTGAAGAGTTTAGAGCAGGTAGTGATGACGTTGGTACCGAAGATCCATTAGCACGTTTAGACGCTGACTTTGCCTTGATGGGCAGTGAATTAGTGGCTTTCGTCAACGCGGTAAATCAAGCATTTGGTCCTTTAGAGCAAAGCGTTTAATACCATAAGGGTATCCCATGAAACTTTACGGTAGCTTTACGTCTCCCTTTGTTCGGCATTGCCGAATAGCCTTATTGGAATCAACATTAGATTATCAATTTATTGAAACAGATCAGGCTAGCAGCGCAACGCTATCCCCTACAAAACGGGTTCCTTTTTTACACGATGGAGAGTTATCGTTAACGGATTCAAGCGCTATATTGCGCTACATCCGTCATAAGTCATCAAAAACGTACCTTGATACCGTGGTAGAACTTGATCAGTTTTGCATGATCAACACTGCTCTAGACAGTTCAATTAACTTGTTTTTCTTGTCTCGTGATGGCGTTGATATTGAACGTTTTGATTACACAATCAGACAAGCACAACGCATTAACGCAACACTAGCTGAATTTGAAAAATTCGAACTACCGCTATACGGACCGTTTAATGATGTGCAATTGCGTTTAGGTTGTTATTTAAGTTGGGCGGTTTTCCGCCAACGGATTGATATCGAAGATTATCCAAAACTGAAAATATTTTTAGCCACAATAGAAAAAGAGCCATTTTTTATCGAAACAGCTCCTCCGGCGTAACCATCATACAAAAATGCCCTGTTCTCAGGGCATTTTATTTATCATAACGGCTCGCATCTCAATACTGAATGACATATTCAACCAAGCCACTTCAACATGCTCGTTTCAAAGCCCCGTAGGATAACTGAACAAGGCAGTGATTGAAGAGAATTAATATCACTATTCTTAGAGCGCTGGGCTGCTAGGACGCTACGCGGCTAGATTCTATAAAAGCAGACAGCACAGCGAAGCTGTCACAACCGCTTAAGGTAGCAAGCGGTGACGAGCGAAAGGGCGATAACAAGCCAAGAGCTTAGGCGCGAGACCGCTTTATCCGTGAGCGCAGCGTTCGCTTGTTATCGTTTCTGAAGCGTCACTTCTCCACATGCTGGATCCTGCATTTCAAGGTCGTTTTGGGATATGCAAATCAACATTTTAGTCAGTAGTATTAATCCACTCACCCTTGTCATCAAACGGCCATTCAACCCCCAACCATGCTTTATAAAACGCTTTCTGCGCATCAGTTACCTTATCTACGGATGCAATTGATAAGTCACCTTTAGGTTGTTCAGTCAGGAGTAAACTCACTTCCTTTAACCGCTCATCCCTGAATATACTCAGTTTAATCGTATCGCCGACATTAAAATCATTAAGACGTTTAGTTAAACCATCCGCGGTAACCTTTAAACCATTAACAGCAACAATTTCATCTCCGGCAGCAACACCAGCATTCCAAGCGGGGCCATTTTTTAGCACACTCGCAATAATTAAATCGTTATATAAGCCAGACAACATCATTCCGGCATCTACTTCTGTTTTTGGAGATTGACCATAAGTCGTGATCAAACCAGCATGTGCCAACAAGTCATCAAAAGATAAACTAAACGGTTGGTTTACATATTCAGCCCACCACGACTGGTAATCTTTACCAGAAAGATTTTTTAAAATAGATTGCACGTCCGCGACGTTATAACTTAATGGAATTTTATATTGTTGATAAAGCGCTTTATGGACATCTCTATATGAATGAGCAAGTTGCGTATCGCTTAACAAACTAAAATCAAGTGCCATTGAAGCCAAGTAACCTTCAGAGTAAATATTCACACTGTGATTAACCGCATAATCGCCCCAAGTGCTACTCCACTGGCCTAAACTGGCTTCTGCGACAGATTGGACTTCACGACCTGGGTTATGTTGATTAAGCACAATACGTTGACTTAAATCGTCAAAGAACTCTTTGGCGGTTATCACTCCAGCGCGTAACAATAACTGATTTTGGAAATAACTGGTGGAGCCTTCAGCCATCCACAGTAAATCGGTCATATTTTCCGACTGATAATCATACGGAACCAGCCCTTGAGGTCGGTAAGCTTTAACATTCCACGTATGAATAAACTCGTGCGAGGCGGTACTGATAAAGCGTAAATAATCTTCGCGTTCACGAAAATTAAATCGTGGTAATTGGATAATAGTAGAATTGAGATGCTCTGTTGCACCACGAGCACCACTGGTTGCATGCACCATGTACACATATCGTTTAAATGGATAATCAGGCCAAATAGCCGATGCCTGACCACTGATTTTGGTGAGATCTGCTACAATTTTTTGAGTATCGTAATTACCTTCGCCCCAAAATACCACGTCGTAATCACGACCGTCAGCCTCAAAGCTGACATGTTGGTTTATGCCTGTTTCTATCGGTGAATCAACTAACACATCATAATTGGCCGCTTTAAATGAATGTGATGTGCTGCCTTTATCCATGCCAGAGTAACTTTTCCAACCTTCAGGAACTTCCATGTTGACCGTAACGGGTTGCTGACGAAATGCAGGGCTATACATAAATACACCACTGGCATCTAAAAAAGCATGGCTACTATCAATGTGACGTAAACGATCACCAAGCTCATTGGCATGTAATTGATATGTCACCTTCACCGATGTAGGTTTGGTTAAGGCGATTTGCCATTCGCCACTGGCAGTGCGTTTCCAAGGTAATGATTGTCCTTTACTGTCGGTCGCATTAAACAACCTTACGCCATCTGCAACGGGTAATACTTGATAACGACCTGTTCGCCATACCGGTAAATTGACCGTTAATACATCCGAATTGGTTTGAGGGAATGACACACTCACTTGGGCTAAATGGTGTGTGGGTTGGTTAATATCGATATGGTAATCGACATCTGCAAGTGCAGGCATTGCCCAACTCATCGAAAAAATAGCACTGCTGGTTAAAATTGCAAGAGAAGTAGGTTTCACTCTAGGTTCCTTCTGGTATGATTCTATTGTTTTTATTTTAAATTCCGAACAATTATAACGATCTAGACTCATTAACACAGTGGCAATTTGCAATTTAGTGGAAAACACCCGGTGAGAACATCTGACCCAGGTAAATTTATTTATTCATTCCACGTAAAAATGAAGTCCACGTTAACTAACACTATAAAAGGTATCTCTTACTATGCTGCGATGTTTTCCTCTGGTCATATTATGTTCGATACTATTAAGTTCAGTGGTTTCAGCAAGGGATATTGAGCAGCAAGAAATATTTTTCAAAGAAAATCCTCAAAAGCTGTATACAAAACTAATGAAGGCCACAGAGTTTCCTTTACAATTTTCAAATAAGGAGGAATTTGAGCAAGCCGCAAATGAATTAAGTTACCCACCCAATGAACTTCATCGCGATTTAGAGCTGCTGGCTCGACTGAATTTAGAAGCAAAGCTTACATCACCTACTAAGTATAAAGACGCTAAATTGCTCATAACACAATTAGACGCCATTGCATCAACCACACTTGAGCAAGCCGTCGTCATCATGCTTAAAGCGCGAATTAAAGGCCGTCAAAACCAAGAATATAATCAGGTGATTGTTGATTCAAATAATGCGTTGAATATGGTTAATACAGATGTCAGTTTAGAAAGTACGCTATTTAAATCAACACTTCATGAACAACTCAGCATGTTACATTCATTGCTACTTCAACCTACGCCGGCATTTTCTCACTTAAATCGTTACCGCGATATCGCTTACCAATTACACAATAATTATTTTATCTCCGATGCCGAAACCCAGTTAGGTCGTTATTACAATCTTAATGGCGATCAAGCCAAGTCACTCCAGCACTACAGTGAAGCATTTCGTTTAGCCAATAGTCTGGATTACCCCGGAATTAAAGCCCATACACAACTTAATCTTGCGCGTACATACCGAGATTTAGAACAATGGGATGATGCCCTAAAATATGCCCATAATGCTGCCGAAATACTTCAAGCGATAGGTCAAGATGTCTACCTAGCAGAGACCTTGACGGTCATCGCAATGATTTACGCTGGCCAAGATCAATGGAATAAAACCATCGACTATTATTTAAATGTCCAGCAAGTTAATGAGCGTATGGGAAATGAAATCGCCATAGGGCTCACATACCACAACTTAGGCGAGGCTTACTTCAAATTAAATAATATCCAAGCAGCATTGAACGTAATGCAACGTGCAAATGATATATTTAGAGCTCGGAAAGTAGAACATTACTTAGTCCATAATGAACTACTATTTGCCCAAATAAATACCAGTGAAGGCATGTGGAATGAGGCTATTGATCATGCGAACAAGGCTATTGAACTGGCTAAAAAGAAACATTTAAATGATGTGCAAACAGAAGCATTAGGCTATTTATCTACCGCATATCGCAAAACAAACAACCTCAATGCAGCACTTGCAACAGTCGATGCCATTGTTGAGCTGATCAACACATCGCAACAAAAAACCGAACAAACAAATGATTTCTCTGAACTCACTGAACAAAAATTAAAATTCGAACTGGGTTTATTACGTAATAAACTACATCAACAAACGGCAAAGAATAAATATAGTCAATTTATCATTTTAGTATTAATTCTCGGTTTCAGTATTGCGATTATCGTGTTGTTTTTTATCTACAGAAAATTTCAACAGCGAAATACCTTATACCTTAACGCCCAACATTTAAATACCATAGACCCTATAACGCAAGCCCAAGGTTACAGGGCGTTTATTCAACGCATCAGCACTCTTAAACACACTGAGTCTAAAACGATCGCGTTAGTGAATATCAATAAATTAAACAATATTGATATTCAACTTGGGCTCACTGAATCTATCGCATTGATGCAAAATTTTAATAGCCTGTTCAGTAAACACCTAGACACTGAAGTGTATATAATACGTTCAGGATTGATTGCATGTTATTTCGATAAGCAATACGACGCAGAAAATATCTTACATGCTGTAATTGATTGCCTTAAACAATTACATGAGACCCAATTTACTATACCAAATTTTGCTAACATATCCGCGGTCCAACATGCCAGTATTGGTCACATTAATTTGCCACTACTGGGTAACCCAGATGCCAGCATCAGTGCTGAATTACAATTTGAAACATTGCAATACGCACTTGCTGCAGCCATGGAAATAACTGAGCAACCCGCTTATGTGTCATTGCGACCACTTAATTTCGCTCCAGCGGCTGTTTTTATGCGCCCACTTTATTTAAATCTGACTCAAGCACTTAATCGCGGCATCATTCGTGCAGAAAGTAATCGTAACACCCAAGAGATCAACTGGCCGAAAAACTAATTGATTAATAAACATGCTATTGTGACCAGTTATGAGATTTTGTACGATAATTGGATTTGCTGCACAACATTATTGAGATAATATTACTATAATGTTAATCGATGATATGTTAATTACTATAAATTCGATTTGCCGTCTAAATTAATATCCTAATCACGGCAATAGATGCCTTTAGCTGAAGAATGAAAGTAGGCACTGCAAAATGAAAGAGTCAAATACAGCGATAACTCAAATTTCGTTGATGAAGCAAAAGCTCCATGCAGCTAAACTTGCTCTCGAAGAAATAAATATCGATCGTAATGATAAATTGAAAACATTAATTCAATTTATCACTCATCTGAGTCTTGCTTGTAAAGGGCAAAACTTAGAACTCGATAATAAACTGGCTAAATTGCGCCATCATATGCACAATTTTGAGCAAATTGACGAGGCACTACCTGAACTCGTCGATATCGAAAGACTATTAAAATCTCAATATAGCCATACCATGACTCGTTTAGAAGACAGTCGTAATGGCCTCAATCGAGTGATCCGTCAGATCCAACGAATTAACTCTGCGCCAGACAAACTCAAAAAAGAAATCACCTACTTTAAACAAGAATTAGGCAAACCATTCCATACTGTATGGGAATACATTCCCAAAGTTGAAAAACTGATTTTTTTCTATGAAGAAATTTTAAAACACGAATTTGCTGATGCCGACAATTACGAAATTTTGCCTCACCATATTCAGCTAGCTAAAGAGCTTGCCGCTAAAATTGCTGAAATTGAATTTAGAAAAGATCAACGGGACCAAATTCTAGTCATAAAAGAAGTGTTACTTGGTGATATCAGCTTAAATAACTTACTGGATTCTTACCAATCGATATTAAGCTTACTATTAGAAAATATTGCTCGCGAAAAAACCGCATCACAAGACTTTTTATTTGCCCTCAACGATGCTCTGACTATCGTTCGCGATGTGGTCAACAACACCCATAACAACAACCAACGTTGTGAGCAACTTAAAGGTCAATTAAATAAAGAAATCAATTTACGCGTCAATAACGCCGACGAGTTAGTGGTAGATGCAGATGATCTTAACCAATTAAAGATTCAACTGACGGTGCAGTTATCTTCACTTCGCGATTCACTGTCTCGTAAAGAGGCACTGGAACAACGTGAACAAACCATTTTACGTAAATCAATAGAGACAATGCGTAAAGAGCTCAATTCAATGAGCCAGGAAGCGAATAGCTACAAAGAAAAACTATTTGAACATCAAAAGCTCAACCTACTCGATCCGCTTACCCAATTAGCAAACCGTACTGCGTTAGAAGATCGCATGGAGCAAGAGTATCGCAACCATGTCCGCTTTAAAACGCCACTGTGGATAGCCATTACAGACATAGACCACTTTAAAGGCATTAATGATAGCTTTGGCCACAGTACCGGCGATAAAACCCTGCAAGTCATTGCTATGGCGTTAAAAAACTCATTACGCGATAGCGAGTTTGTTGCTCGTTATGGTGGTGAAGAATTTGTATTACTATTACCTGATATTACTGATGAACATATCTCTCAACTATTGAATCGAGTGAGAGAGAAAATCAAAAATATTCCATTTAAGTTTAAAAATCAGAGAATTACAGTTACATTATCTATAGGTGCTGCACAAGTGATGGAAAACGAAACGCTTGAAGAAGCTTTCGAAAGAGCAGATGCTGCATTATACCAAGCAAAAAACAACGGCAGAGACCGAGTCGTTATTGATATCTAGCCTCCCAAGACAGTTTTCTTTGGACTCGGCATCAAACACTCGAGTCCAAAGGAGTTGCTTATGATAGTAAAAATTAGTCCACGTGGTAGTCTAGATCAGCTTTCACAATTAGAAGTCGAACGTCTGAAACAAGGTGCAAAAAGCGACCTTTACCAATTATATCGAAATTGCTCACTCGCGGTGTTAGCTTCAGGCCTTATCAGCGACAGTTCCGAAGACCTGTTTAGTCGCTATGAATCTTTTAGCCTTAATATTTTACAGCGTGAAAGAGGCATCCAAATTGAACTCATCAACCCTCCTCTGCAAGCCTTCGTCGACGGGGAAATCATTGTCGGTATTCAAGAACATTTGTTTGCAGTACTCCGCGATATTATATACATCAGCAATAAGTACGAAAATTTAAAGCATATTGACTTAAGTAATGCCAGCCACATTACCAATGTTGTGTTTGATATTTTACGCAATGCTCAAGCAATCTCGCCAATGAAAGACCCTAATGTGGTGGTTTGTTGGGGAGGACACAGCATCAATGCTATTGAATACCAATATACCCGCGATGTAGGTTACCAACTTGGGTTACGTAGACTGGATATTTGCACCGGTTGCGGCCCTGGTGCTATGGAAGGCCCAATGAAAGGCGCGGCGATTGCCCACGCAAAACAACGAGTTCACAACGCCCGTTATATCGGCTTAACCGAACCCAGTATTATTGCTGCTGAGCCCCCAAACCAAATTGTTAATGAATTAGTCATTTTACCCGACATAGAAAAGCGTCTAGAAGCCTTTGTCCGTTTAGGCCATGGTATTGTCATTTTCCCTGGCGGCGCGGGTACGGCTGAAGAACTACTCTACTTTCTTGGTATCCTATTAAATAAAGAAAATTGCCATGCATCCTTTCCACTGGTATTAACCGGACCTGCTGAAAGTGCTGAATACTTTGCCGTTATCGATGAATTTATCGGGGCAACATTAGGCGAAGAAGCACAGAGTAAGTATCAAATCATTATCGGCGACCCTGCCAAAGTGGCGCAAATAATGAAGCAAGGCATGGAGCAAGTAAAAATCTATCGCAAAGAAAAATGTGATGCTTACCAGTATCAATGGTCACTCAAAATTGAACCCGAATTTCAATTACCCTTTGCGCCGACCCATGAAGTTATGGCAAATTTGAATCTCTATTTTCAAGAAAATAAGGCAGAACTTGCCGCTAACTTACGTAAAGCGTTTTCAGGTATTGTCGCCGGTAACGTAAAAGGCGATACCATCAAGTTAATTCAAGAGTTTGGTCCCTTTAAGATTGAAGGTGATGCTAAGCTCATGCTAATGATGGATAAGCTATTAAACGCTTTTGTTAAACAACAACGAATGAAACTGCCAGGCAGCGCTTACGTGCCCTGCTACGAAATAATAAAAACAAATGAATAAATTACTCATTATTGATGGACTCAATCTCGTACGCCGCATTCATGCGGTGCTACCTGATGAAAACGATATTACCAGCGTTCAAGAACGTGTTTTAGCAGCATCCAAAAAAATGCTGTTACAACATCAACCGACTCATTGCATTGTCGTTTGGGATGGCAATGAGCCATCTTGGCGCAAAACGCTGTACAGTGATTACAAAAAAGGTCGTAAACCCATGCCGACGGCATTAAGTGATGGCCTGGTAAATATCAAAGCCACACTGGCTGAACACGATATCAATTCTTTCGACGCTCAATCTGAAGCCGATGATGTTATCGCCACCATCGCGATGAAAATGATCAGCAACAAGGGTGAAGTGATTATTGTGTCAACCGACAAAGGCTTTAGCCAGTTACCGACCAAAAATCTCACCTTGTGGGATCACTTTAATCAGCACGTTTTTGATGTTGCGCAATATGAAAAGAAACTGGGAATAGAGCAATACCAAATGCTCGACTTTATTGCATTAGCGGGTGACAGCGGCAATAAAATTCCCGGAATTATGGGCATAGGCCCAAAATCTGCAGCGGATTTACTCAATAAATTTAGAACGCTAGCTAATTTATATCGTTCTTTAGATAACCTTGGCGCCAAGCAAGCACTTAAATTAGCCGAAGGAAAAGAGATTGCCAGAATTAGTTATAAATTAGCGCAGTTACAATGCGATATTCCACTGAATATTAATTTGAAACAATTTAGGATCAATCCAATAACAAACTAATGCCATAATAAGCTAACCTCTACTCTGGATAAGGGATGGGCTAAAGCGTTAAAAATAAGTGTATTTAACGTCTGCTATCACTCTTGCTATTGATGTTGCCAAGGGTTTTAACATGATAGTAGGCTTATGGTAAGTCGATACAATACAGATAACAAAAAAGTGTTATTTGATAACCGTTTATTATCCAGAGTTGAGTAAAAACACATAACCTCAACGGTATTAATACCATAACGGATTACACAGATTATGAATACAAAAGTGACGTATATCATCGGTGGAATTTTCACTGCCTATTTACTGTTTGTTGCCGTGGTGATTTTTGTTTATGAACCACAGCCAGAAGACCGAGCATGGGATGATCGCCAAGCATTCAACTTACAAAAAATGAGTGAAGTCAGCTTTGGTCAAAGCCTTGATGAGATCAGAACATTATTAGGCAGTGCAGATTTTGTCGAAGCCAAAACCGGCATTGATGGACAATATCAAGTGATGTATTACCGTACCCACCACATAAAATCAGACGGTGAAACCACTAAAGAAGAGTGCACCCCATTGTTATTTAGAGATAATCTGCTGATTGCATGGGGACAAGACACTGAAGATCAATATTTTGCGGTGCCAATAACCCATCAAGAACCACAATAGTTGCTTATTTGTCTGTGGTATCAATAACAAAAAACGCCCTATCGGTATTAGCATAGGGCGTAAAAAGTTAATTCAGATAAACATTGATAGCCGTTTTAATCTACTTTTTTATACTCCTGATAAGCTTCACCTTGGCGGAGCCAATCTGGGGCTTGCTCACCCTTTAAGTAATGATCGAAGTACTGCTTCATCTTAATGGTATAATCAAGTTTATTGGGATATTTTTTCAAATGATGTGGCTCATCTTCATATTGTAAAAACACCACATCCTTGCCTGCACGACGCATTGCCAGATATAGCTCAATACCCTGCTCCCATGGTACAGCATCATCTTTATCACCAAACATAATCATCATGGGTGTTTGAATGCGATCGACATAAAAAATCGGCGAGTTTTCAATATACTTTTGTGGTGCCTTGAACAGACTCTCGCCCATTCGACTTTGGCCCGTTTCATATTGAAATTGTCTTGCTAGCCCTGAACCATGGCGAATGCCACTATAAGCACTGGTCATATTCGATACCGGAGCACCAGTCACAACAGCTTTAAAGATATTGGTTTGGGTTACCGCATATGCACTCTGATAGCCGCCCCAAGAATGCCCTTGAATACCAACAGCATCAGGATCGGCAATCCCCATCGCTATCAATTTTTGTACGCCTGCGGTCAGTGCTTTTACTGAAGAGATCCCCGGATAACCTATCTCGAAACGAATATCAGGCAAGAAAATCGCATAACCATTGTCTGCATACCAAGCAAAGTTAGGTCGATGATTGAGCTTCATATCAGGAAACGCATGTAGCCTATCGCTCATAAACCGATAGAAATACACTAAGGTTGGATACTGTTTACCGGCTTGGTAATTTGTTGGCTTAATGAGTACCCCATCCATGTAAACACCGTCACCATCTCGCCAATGTACTAGCTCCGCATTGCCCCATTTAAAGGGTTTACGCTGCTTATCCAGTTGGGTCACCTGTTGGGCGTTCTGTGGTGAGGTATTAGCTGCAATATATAAATCAGGATATAAATCATAGCGCTGTTTCGAAAACACCACTGTCGAGGCTTTATTAGCTCTGGCAAGCAACGTTAATTTACTGTTGCTTTCGGTTAAGCGCTTCACACCAGCAACACCCATTTTGGCGCTGAAAAAACCGTCTGCTTTTGATAGATGACTATAACCTTGCAATAGCACAGTTTCAGCATCACTCACTACTGCGGGTAACAACTCATCCTTAACTAAGCCAACTAGCCTGAATTGAGTTTTCTGCTTTCGCCCTTCGCCATTGGTTAACATAAACCCTTGGCTCGATGCGGTATTAAACTGCCATACATCATATTTATCATAAACGGTTATCGCACTATCATCAGTTAGCCAAGGGCCAAAACCGTAACCGGGTGCAGCACTGGGATAATCATGATCTTCATCAGCAAACGGTGTCGTAATATTAGCAGTCAAATTAACCCGACGTTGAGATGCAATGTCTAACAGAAACACGTTACCTTGCTGATAATAAGCCAGAAACTTAGCATTCGGTGACAGTGTAGGCATTGCATCACTGGGTTGCTGAGTTAACACTGGAATTTTATTACCGTTGTTTACATCAACCAAATACACATCACGATAAAAACCTGCCCAGGTGATCATTTTTTGATATAGCACATCTGAACTGGCCAATAAAAAACGCGCTTGCTCACCATAAGTAACATCTGGCACCACTTGATCAGCTAATTGAACTAACTTATTTGAATCTAAGTGTAAAACAGCTAAATAAGTGCGTTTTAATTCTTGCTCATATTCTTTGACTTCTTGAGGCTTAATTTTGGCATCATCACCATGCCAAATGCGTAGCTGCTTTTTCGCCGTGATAATCTCTGGATTAAACACATCATTGGCATTTTGATAATCAGCTAATTCAGCTTGCTGAGCAACTTGGGGAACTCGACCAACATACAAACGTTGACCGTCTTTTGAAAACTGTAAGCTTGAATATTGGTTATATGCCCAAGCTTCAGACTGGGCAAATTGCTGTTGTTTATTCTGCTCTACATCAATAAGCAACATGTTGTGCTCACGGCCATAGCGTGTCGAACTCGCAGCGCCTTTCGTCACGGCAACATATTGACCATCATCGCTGATCGCTAATGCTTCAATATGTTCATCGCGACTACCATAAAGCTGACGCTGTTTTTGGTCATCCAATGCTACCAGCACTACCTGGTGCAGTTGATTTTTACCTTGATTAACGACTGCAACAAAATGCTTCCCAGCTTTATCAAAAGCAAATTGGGTCACATCAGATAGCTTGGTGTGTTGGTTGGTAGCCAGATTAATTAACCGAACATCAGAGCCTTTATCTGCTTCCTCAATTTCAACATGAGTATCATCTTCAACCTTAGCAGTATTTTCGGCAACCGTTGATTCAGAGATAATAGATTTAGAAGCTTTAGACTCAGAAGCAATGGATTCAACAGCCTTAGATTCCGATAATTCAGATTTCTCATTCGTAGACTCAGGCTTGTTAATTTTAAATTTTAAAACTAAAAAATGACCATTGTCGCTAAATAGTGCAGATTCAACATTCTCAAACGTCTGTTGCTTACCACTTTGAGTATTCAGTAAGACCACTTCATGGGGTAAATCGGCTTTCTTCTTGGTTTCTCGCTCAAATAAGTTCGCTTCAATGGTCGCCAACACAAATTTGCCATCAGCACTGACATTCACATCGGTGCCATTGGCAATTTCATACTGTTTACTGTTATCACTAAAACGGATTAATGCACGACTATCGCCTCTATCAGGAGTAGCCTGTACCGCAATCACGTTGCCATTATCAGAAATAACCGGCTGTTGTAAGGTTTCAAAATGCATAATGTCATCAAGGGACAGTGCACGTTGTGGAGCCGCATGGGCATTAAATGACAGACAGACTGCCAATGGAATTAAATTGAATAATTTCACAGTTTTCCTCTAATGGTAACGTTGATTGATTATTTTTATAGATCACCGTAATAGATCATCGTGTTGGATTATCTCAATATTGACTAGCTAACGTTAAGCCAACCAGCAAAAGACATGACATGCGACCAAAGTCGTCTTTATAAAAAATGCTTACAGAATAAGCTAATGCTGCCAATAAAACATTGAACCGCAGATAAATCTTCAGCATTAAGATACTTTACAAGTAAACGATTTGTAATAAAGGTTCATAGTAAAACAATCAAATTAGAATTGACTTAAAAATAACGGAAATAATGTGATAATACTCACTATTTTCTGTAAATAAACATTAAAAGTCGTTAAAATACGCCGCAGAAAAACGACGCTTTTTATCGTCACCTAGCCGTGCCATATATGCGGTCTATCAATTGCAGTAACCACAACTGTGGAAGGACTATTCATGTCAAAACGTACAATAACCGTGATCCCAGGTGATGGGATTGGCCCAAGCATTATCGATTCAGCATTAAAAATCCTCGATAAAGCAGGATGTAACTTTGAATATGAATTTGCTGATGCAGGGTTAACGGCGTTAGAAAAACACGGTGAATTAGTACCGCAACGTACATTAGACCTTATCGAGAAAAATCGCATTACGCTTAAAGGACCATTAACCACACCTGTCGGTGAAGGTTTTACCTCTATTAATGTGAGCTTACGTAAAAAGTTCAGTCTTTATGCTAACGTACGCCCGGTGATTTCATTTAAAGGAACCCAAGCGCGTTATGAGAACATTGATATCATTACCGTGCGTGAAAACACTGAAGGTATGTACTCAGGCTTAGGTCAAAAAATCTCTGACGATGGTCAAACAGCCGAAGCGACCAGTATTATTACTCGTCAAGGTGCAGAGCAAATCACCACATTTGCTTACGAACTTGCTCGTAAAGAAAATCGTAAAAAAGTGACTATCGTTCATAAAGCTAACATCATGAAATCAACTTCAGGTTTATTCTTGAAAGTGGCACGTGAAGTGAGCTTGCGTTACCCAGACATCACCACCGAAGAAATGATTGTTGATGCCACTTGTATGAAACTGGTTATGAATCCTGAAAACTTTGATGTTATTGTGACGACTAACCTATTTGGCGACATCTTGTCTGATTTATGTGCCGGTCTTGTGGGCGGTTTAGGCATGGCTCCAGGTGCAAACATTGGTCGCGATGCCGCTATTTTTGAAGCTGTACACGGCAGTGCACCAGATATCGCAGGCAAAAACTTAGCCAATCCAACCTCAGTAATTTTAGCGTCGATTCAAATGCTAGAGTACTTAGGCATGTCTGATAAAGCTGAGATGATCCGTAGCGCTGTATCGGCTGTTATTGAAGAAGGTGACCGTACTACCCGCGATTTAGGCGGCACTCACGGCACTACCGACTTCACTCAAGCAGTACTCGAGCGTCTAGGATAATTCTATATGGTTACGTTAATGACTGAGTTATCTGTCATTAACTAAAAAGCCCCTTATGCAGCGTTGCATAAGGGGCTTTTTGTTAGCGGCACAATAGTATTTTTATGCGTAGCTCACACCCTTTTCAGGGAATATCCATAAATGCACGGTCACTTCATCGCGGTCATGATAAAGGTGCTTACACTGCATTTTAAAATCAATTTCATTTTCAGTTAAAATGGCACCAATGGTTTCTAAAATCACGCTAACTTCTTTATAGCGGCTTTTCATGGGTAACTTAAGATTAAAAATAGCTTCTTTAAACCAACCATTAATCGCCCAAGCTTCCATTAATTCAGCAACTCGGGCTGGCTTTTCAACCATATCACACACTAACCAATACACATTTTTACGCGGTGGCTCAAAACGAAAACCATCTGCACGGTAATGCTTCACCTGGCCTGTTTCCATCAATTTTGGATCCATTGGACCGTTATCTACCGCAGCCACCATCATCCCACGGCGAACTAATTGGTAAGTCCAACCGCCAGGACAAGCGCCTAAATCAACGGCATTTAACCCACTACGACAACGTGTTTCTTGCTCTTCTTTAGTTAAAAAGGCTCCAAAAGCTTCATCTAGCTTAAGGCTTGAACGACTTGGTGCATCTGCAGCCATTCTTAACCGAGGAATACCCATAAAGTGTGGCGAACTATTGTGGCTTAACGAATAACCCGCATACGCTTTGCCTGGTCCGATAAAACACACATGAATAATAGGACGGCGGTCACTTTCAGCGTTAAGCAATGCGCCGCTCTTTTTTAAACCTTGACGTAACGGCACTGTCAATTTACGACAAAATGCAGATAATTCTTTTGCTTCATTGGTGTCAGGCGTTTCAACGCGTAGCTCACCACATTTTGACAGCGCGGCCAATGAAGCCACAATAGGCCCGACTCGATCTTGTTCAGGCAAATCACTCAACAACTCACCCGCGGCAAACATCTGACGCGCAAAAACTAATGAACTAAGCGCCAATTCCTTAACTAACGTATCGGCACCATTATCGTCAAAACATTGATAAATCACATAGGCATCGTTGATGTTGGTTTTAACAAAACCACCCACATTTAATTCTGTTGCCCGTTGTTGAATTTCTGCCGCACAGTCTTTTTCATAGCCTGAGCGACAAAATAGGAATAGGTTTTTCATTTGGAGCCTTAGCGTAAGGATATTCGCATAATAGCGAGACAATAATCTCGCTATTATACTCAAAAATGCTCAAGGTGGGAGAATTTAGCTAAGGCATTATTCTGCTGATTTTGCATGCCAAATCGCCGCAGCAAATAACAACCACCCCACTAAGAAGCATAATCCGCCCATAGGCGTAATTGGGCCAATCCATTTAGCCCCCGTAAAGGCATAAAGGTATAGCGAACCAGAAAACAATATTATCCCGGCAATAAAGCTATAAGCAGCCCAGTTGATCAACTTAGAGGGGATCCAATGAGCAGAAAAAGCCAACGCAATCAATCCGAAGGTATGATAAAACTGATAATCGACCCCGAGTTTAAAAATACTCACTAATTCCGGTGGTGCGATAGTTTTAAGTCCATGAGCAGCAAAAGCACCCAGTGCTACAGCCATAAAACCACTTAATGTGGCAAATAATAATAGACCTTTATTCATTTTACTTAACCTCATACAACATAAACCGACAATGCATCATACTATTGAAGCAAGCTGGTTTTCGTGACTCAAACCATCACCATAGTTATTAATCCAGGTATTAATAACTATGGTGATGTTAATAAAAATATCAGCATAATAGACACCGCATATGCGTAAAACATCGCGTTACAGGATTAACCTACTCGGGTAATAAACTGACGAATATTCTCAATGGCATGATTAAGATTGCCCTCAAGGGTATAACCAGACGATTTTCGCGGTTGTAAACTATGGTCGCCATCACCAATCCAACAGACTTCTGCATGTTCACCCAAGGCCCAATTAGGTACTTGTTGAAGGTCGCCAAATTTATCTCGTTCACCTTGAACAATCAGCATCGGAATGGAATTGTGCTGAATAGGCGCAAGTCGTGGCTCTCCACCTTTGAGGGGAATAAATGGGTAGCCCAAACACACAATTGCACTAATTTTATTGGCAACATCGGTAATAAGGGGCCGTTGTAGTTGATGGTCTGAACTGGTCAATATCGCCGACATGCGACCGCCCATTGACTTACCCATTAAGATTATCCGCTGACAATTGATAAGACCAAGAGCCATTTTTTGTTGAATATCAAGCAGCACCTGTTCATAGTGCGCAAGTAATTTAGGCGCACGGTCAGGCGGACGACGTTTACCATCTTGCATATTGGCTTGCATATACAAGAAATTAAATCGGTACACCTGATAGCCTTGAGCGATTAACTTATCGGTCATCGAAGTCATATATTGATGATGCATATTCGCACCAGCACCATGAGCAAAAACAATCAAGGTGTCACTTTTAGAACCTTGTAAAAGAAAGTCTTCAGCTAATACTGGCGTATTATCCGGTAAGTAACTCACTACGCGACTCCTCGGCAAACATATCGACCATCCATTCTCTGAACGCTGATATTTTACCTATTTCGGAGTGATTTTGTTGGCACACAAGGTAATACGCATCTTTACTGACTAACACTTCAGAAAACGGGCACACTAAACGCCCTGCTTTGATATCAGGTCTTGCTAGTACGCTATATCCTAATGCCACACCTTGACCATGTGCAGCAGCTTGCAGCACTAATGAAGAATGGCTAAATATCGGCCCTTGATTGACATTGATGTCAGTGACGCCACATTGCCTAAACCATGCCTGCCAATCTTGGCGACTGGAATCATGTAATAGAGTATGGAGCTTTAAATCACTCGGTTGAATTAATGGCTTAGGCCCGTTAAGTAATAATGGTGAGCATACTGGAATCAGCACTTCATTACGCAGTTTATCAGCACGTAATCCAGGCCAGTTACCTTGACCGTAATAAATCGCCACATCGACATCATCCGTTAACGAACTGGCATCGCTGTCTACCGCTTTAATACGCACATCAATATCAGGATTTTTTTCGCTAAACTTAGCTAAACGAGGCACTAACCATTGAATAGCAAAACTCGGAGACATACTCACCGTTAACGATCCTACCGCGCTTCGGGCAAGCAGGCGATTAGTTGCCTCGCCGAGTTCAATAAAAATGTCTTTAATGTCCAGAAAATAGCTTTGGCCTTCTTCTGTTAACAATAATGATCTATTTTTACGTCTAAACAGTTTTAGCCCTAAAAAATCTTCTAATGCTTTAATTTGATGACTCACCGCAGCCTGAGTGACAAACAACTCTTCTGCGGCGCGGGTAAAGCTCAAATGTCGTGCTGCAGCTTCAAATGCTTTAACTGCATTCAAAGGAGGTAATCGTCTAGACATAGTGATCAATCTCTCGTTTTTTAATTAGTTTTTCTAATGATTATCGTTATTTTTTGTCGTTTGTAAAGAACACTGTGTTTGGTTAAATTAGCATCATTGAAAATACAGTTGGACAATCTCTACGATGTTACTGGGATAGTCCGGCAAATGTGACTTATTAGCCTGGAGGCTCATCCCCTATGTTCAACCTAAACACTATTTTTGCAGTCGCACTATTATCTATATTGGGTTTATCTTCTGCTCAAGCGACGGAACTAGAACCTATCGATATGATCGATTTACATGCTGAATTATCACAAAGCATTGAAGCGATGCAAATTGATATCAATAATGATGTTAACAGCATTTTAATTGCTGACAATGATGAACAACAAAAAACTTCAGAAGTGGTTCAAGCTAACTAGAGCTAGCTCATCTTAAGCACGTTACTGAGACAATAAAAAACCGCATTAAATGCGGTTTATTATTGTCTGTGATTCATCTCACTCAAAGCGTATTACTGTTTAAGCTCACTGCCACAACTAACACTAACGTGGATAAATCCCTAAAAATAGACCAAAGTCACGACACCGCAAAGACGGTGTCGTTTCGACGGCTTAAGGGCGATACACTTTAACGTTAGTATAGCCCTTTTCTACAAGATATAAGGCTTGCAGCTTACTCATTACGCCACGATCGCAATATAATAAATACGTTTTAGACTTATCTAAATCGGCAAATTGGGTGGCTAACTTAAAGAATGGAATCGCTTTAACCATTACATTATCAATTAATAATGGGCTACGTTCTTCTTCTTCAGGTGCACGAACATCAATAATTATTTCGCCAGAAGCGACATCGTTAACCGTTTCGGTCTCGGTCACTTGTTGGCTCATTTCAGCTTCAATATCGCGAATATCCATTACCACTGCAGATGCAACCACACGGTCGATTAAATCTTCAGAGAATTTAAGCTCTTCGGCTTCAACCTTAGATAATACCGCTTTCACCGTAGGTTTTTGTGAAATAACACCACAATACTCGGGAATAGATTTAGCAAAATCTTCAGTGCCAATAATACGGCTCTGATTAATAATATCTTGTTTGTCCATTGCGATAAGCGGGCGTAAAATCAATAAATCGGTGCTGCGATCGATAACATTTAGATTCGTCAGTGTTTGGCTAGATACTTGACCTAAGCTCTCACCTGTCACTAGTGCTTGAATACCGTATTTGTCAGCAATACGCGTTGCTGCTCGCATCATTACACGCTTAAGTACCACACCCATCTGACCGTTATCAATACGCTCTAAAATCTCTTCAACTACAGGCTCAAATGGCACCGACACAAAACGTACTTTGTGAGACTCACCGTACTTCTTCCATAGATGGTAAGCGACTTGCTTAACGCCAATTTCGTGCTGAGCGCCACCTAAATTAAAGAAACAGTAATGGGTACGAGCGCCTTTTTTAATAAACTGAAAACTCGACACACCAGAATCGAAACCGCCTGAAATAAGCGACAACACATCTTCTTGGGTCGCCATCGGAAAACCACCCAAACCTTGAATACGACGCTCAACCATGTAAAGCTTATCTTGATTGATTTCAAGATTAACGGTCACGTCAGGGTCTTTAAGTTTTACCCCTAGCGCCTCAGTGTGTTGATTTAATCCGCCACCGACATAACGCTCAACATCAATTGAATTAAAGTCATGATTACCAGAACGTTTTACGCGGACACAAAAAGTTTTACCGGCAATTTCATCGCGGTACTTTGGTAAAGCTTGCTGATAAATATGATCGATTGAATCAAAAGTGTACTCACTCACTTGCACCACGTGAGCAATACCTGGAATACACGCTAGTCGCTCTGCAAAAACGTCACATAACTGCGGTTTATCGCTCGGTACTTGCACGATTATACGATCGTATAAGCGTTGTACTTTTGCACCTTCATCCACATTTTTAAGCACATTACGTATATTAGTTTCAAGCATTTTGGTAAAGCGCATTCTTACCGACTTGCTCTTCATCATAATTTCAGGGTACAGCTTTACAATAAACTTCATGGGGCGTCCACAGGTATCACCATCAAATAGCACTACACTCGGTTTTGCTAAATAAAAAAGACAGTAATACCTTGATAATAAATTAAAAAAACAGCACAGCTCTATTTTCTAGATGTGTATACAATCCAGTCAATAGCATAACGTATGCAATAATTCGTCGATTATACCAAATGATGCCTATTAACCAAACATATTCACTTTTTTATCTGTTATTTGTTAGTAAAAGCGCTGTAAGGCACATTTATAAAACAAAAAAGCGCAATCTCTTTAACTTGTAGAGATTGCGCTTATCTTTTGATGGCAAACTATTGAGTTACAATTATTTCATTCGACTCTTTCGCTTTGCCTTGTTCGATAGATATTTCTACCCGGCGGTTTCGAGCCTGATTTTCAATAGAATCATTGGCGATTAATGGTCTATTAGACGCCTCGCCAACCACTTTCATCCTTGATTCATCAAAACCAGAAACTCTTCTTAATTCATGAGCCACAGCCACAGCTCGTTGGCTTGATAGTTCCCAGTTTGAACTGTAAAGCTCATTATTGATATCAGCACCATCAGTGTGACCCGACACCGTAATAACCCCAGGGACATCTTTTAATAATTCACCAATTGAGCGCACAATAAGTTTGAACTTAGGTTGTAAAAAGCCTGAGCCCGAAGCAAAGGATCCTTTCTCACGGATACGAATAATAATTTGTTGGCCTAAAGATTCAATTTCAATGGCGCCATCGACAATTTCTTCATTGAGTTTTTCAGCCATTTTTTTAACTTGATCATTAATGTTTTCTTGCGAAGAGGCAGCGTCTTTTTTAACGGCTTCAGCTTCTTGTTGCGCTGTTGCAGCTGCATTGCCACCGCGTTGCTCACCGCTTTGCTTTTGAGTACCACCAGCACTGTCTTCTTCACCCGCCTGATATTCTATCGTCGGCTGAGTCATTTCATTGGTTTGTTGATTAATGATCTCTATTGGAGTGGGATCGGGGCGACCTGGGCGGAATTCAAGCGCAATAACAGACGTCCCCTTAGGAATGTCTTTTACTTCAACTTTGTTTTGTACCCCGAATGCATACTTCATTGAACCAGCGATTTGTTTAAACTTCATCACGTCCATTTCAGAAAACGCTAACAACAACACGAAGAAACACATCAGCAACGACATTAAGTCTGCAAATGTGGCAAGCCACATAGGGGCGCCAGCGGGTGGACAATCACACTTGGCCTTAGCCATGAGTTACTCTCCGTCCGTTGTATCGATTTTTCGCACACTTTCAGCCAAATAGTTCTTCAGAAAGCCTTCAATAACCCGTGGATTTTGTCCATCTTGAATCGCTAATACTGCATCCATAATTAAATTACGATTAAGCAATTCTTCGTTCATTCGTAATGATAATTTATCCGCCATTGGGATGGCGATCATGTTGGCAATTACCGCGCCGTAAAGAGTCGTTAACAATGCCACTGCCATTGAAGGTCCAATAGACTTTGGATCGTCCATGTTAGATAGCATCGCCACTAAACCGACCAAAGTACCAATCATGCCCATTGCAGGTGCCACATCACCCATGGCTTTAAAAATACCCACCCCTGTTTTGTGGCGTTCTTCAGTTAATGCGATGTCTTTTTCTAATGCGTTGCGCACCACATCACCGTCATGGCCATCAACTAACATATCAACGGCTTTTTGCATAAAGGTGTTGGTAATAACCGCTTCTTCTAATGCTAAAAAACCGCCTTTACGGGCAGCATCAGCCATGGTGACAGCTTGTTCTATCAAGTCTTCAGGTTTATCTAATTTAAACATGAAGGCTTTCATACCAATCTTTATTGAACCTAAAAATTGCTTTAGGTTAAATTTCATCATCACCACAAATAAAGAGCCTGCCACAACAATCAAAATTGACGGTACATCGATAAATAATCCGATACCACCACTGGTGATCATCGCACCAATAATAAATGCAAAAGCACCGATAATACCTATTAGGGTAGCTAAATCCACAACCTCTCCTCAATCGCAGTCATTATGCTGCTTATTTGTGCTACTTTCATCGTGCTGTTAGCGCACGTTATATGACCCGAATAATCCGACTGCATTTTGTGTTAATAACAACGCCCATCGTTATGTATTACAGCAAAAGTTTCAATACTATTTTTGCTAGCAAATTTAAATCATGACTTGTTATCGGACAAACTTGGCTCAAGTTTAGCTTGTTTTTGTACATTCTAAACAAAATTCAATAACAAAGCGTGCTGTTGAGCAAATAACCAGCGACTGTATTTGACCGATACGCTGGGCTGATATACCTTGTCACACGCTGAATGAAAGGAATATTACTCGTGGCTAAAAAACCTGAAAATCTCAGTTTTGAACAATCATTAACTGAACTTGAAACCATTGTTGCTCATTTGGAGCAAGGTGAAGTGTCACTGGATGATGCACTTAAGCAGTTTGAGCGTGGCATTAAGTTAGTACGACAAAGCCAAGCCAAACTTGAGCAAGCACAGCAAAAAGTCTCTATCTTATTAAATGAAGATGATGCTGAATTAGCGTCGTTCACTGTAGAAAGTGAATAATCGTCAACATAGTGTGTATTAAATAATAGGTCTTGATACGTGTTAGCTGAAGCAATAACAACATACCAAAATCGCGTTAATGGTATTCTTAACCAACATTTAACGCTGCTCGATGACGCTGCACCAGATTTAAAAGCAGCGATGCTCCATGGTGCGCTATTGGGTGGGAAACGCATAAGACCATTTTTGGTCTACAGTGTAGGTGACATGCTCGGTGTCAATATCAATGCACTTGATAAAGCCGCGGCTGCTATTGAGTGTATTCATGCCTATTCATTAATACACGATGACTTACCGGCAATGGATAACGATGCACTTCGTCGTGGCCAACCAACTGTTCATATTGCATTTGACGAAGCCACCGCGATTTTAGCCGGTGATGCGTTGCAAACATTGGCTTTTGAAATTATCACAGCCCCTTGTAATGACTTACATCCGAAGCAACAACTGGCGATGGTCAGAGTACTCGCAAAAGCTTCAGGGTATCAAGGTATGTGCGGTGGGCAGGCGATTGATCTGAGTGCAACAGATCACAGTATAAATTTAGACCGATTAACCGAATTACATAATAAAAAAACCGGAGCGTTAATCAGTTGTGCGGTTGAGCTTGCCTTAATCGCTGCTGACGTACCCGATGAGCATTATAAATTAATGATGAAATATGCCCATACGCTTGGGCTAGCTTTTCAAGTGCAAGATGATATTTTAGATATTACTGCCAGCACCGAAGAGCTAGGCAAACCACAAGGCAGCGATCAGCAATCGAATAAAAGCACGTTCCCGAAACTATTGGGTCTCGATGGTGCCAAAGCCTGTGCAGAACAACTAATACAAGATGCACTATCAGCGCTGACTAAATTACCATACAATAGCCAGTTAATTGCAGACTTCGCCCACTACATTATTGAGCGAAGATTATAATAAAGAGTCAGACAATCTCGCTATGAGCTTCGATATTTCTAAATTTCCAGTACTAGCGAAAGCTAATACACCAGAAGAATTAAGGAAGTTACCTCAAGGTTTACTTCCTCAAGTGTCTGATGAACTCAGACAGTTCTTACTTCAGTCTGTTGCTATTTCTAGCGGACATTTTGCTTCTGGCTTAGGCACAGTTGAATTAACTGTGGCACTTCATTATGTCTACAATACCCCATTTGATCAGTTAGTTTGGGATGTAGGGCATCAAGCTTATCCACATAAAATCCTTACCGATCGTCGTGAACAGATGCATACCATTCGACAAAAGAATGGTTTACATCCTTTCCCATGGCGTGAAGAAAGCCCATACGATACGTTTAGCGTGGGTCACTCTGGCACCTCTGTTAGCGCCGCCTTAGGTATGGCGATTGCTGCAGGTAAAGAAGGTGCGGGTCGAAAAGTGGTTGCTGTGATTGGTGATGGCGCCATGACCGGGGGAATGGTGTTTGAAGCCTTAAATCATGCTGGCGACTTGCACAATGACATGCTCGTGGTACTGAATGACAATGAAATGTCAATTTCTGAAAATGTTGGCGCGCTTAATAATCATTTGGCACAGCTGATGTCAGGTCGTTTTTATACCACCATTCGAGAAAACAGTAAAAAGGTCCTTAAAGGGATGCCGGTCATTAAAGAAATGGCTAAGCGTACTGAAGAGCACCTTAAAGGCATGGTGGTGCCTGCAACGTTATTTGAAGAACTAGGGTTTAATTATATTGGCCCAATAGATGGTCACGATGTTGATTCGCTCGTTGAAACAATGCGTAATATGCGTAACCTCAAGGGTCCACAGATACTGCATATCATGACAAAAAAAGGTCGTGGTTATGAGCCTGCTGAAAAAGATCCTATCGGCTGGCACGCGGTGCCTAAATTTGATCCTAGCCAGTTTAAGAAACCGACAACAAAACCAGGTTTACCAACGTTTTCACAAGTATTTGGTAAATGGTTATGCGACATGGCTGCCACAGACGACAAATTAGTCGCTATTACGCCCGCTATGCGTGAAGGCTCTGGTATGGTTGAGTTTTCGCAACGATTCCCAAGCCAATATTTTGATGCTGCCATTGCCGAACAGCATGCGGTCACCTTATCCGCAGGGTTTGCCTGTGCAGGTCTAAAGCCTGTGGTTGCTATTTACTCGACTTTTTTACAGCGCGGATACGATCAACTTATCCACGATGTGGCTTTGCAACGTTTACCAGTATTATTCGCTATTGACCGTGGTGGTATTGTTGGTGCAGATGGCCCAACTCATCAAGGGGCATTCGATTTAAGCTTTATGCGTTGTATTCCCAATATGATCATTATGGCGCCATCAGATGAAAACGAATGCCGTCAAATGCTCTATACAGGTTATTGCTATCAAGATGGGCCGACTGCGGTACGTTACCCTCGAGGGTTTGCGACTGGGGCTGAACAAGTTGAGGCCATGACATTAATACCGATAGGTAAAGGGGTATTAACCCGTCAAGGTCAAAAAATTGCCATTGTTAACTTTGGTACCACACTTGAAGCTGCTACCTATGCTGCTGAAAAACTGGATGCTACCATTGCCGATATGCGCTTTGTTAAGCCACTAGATTTAGCCTTGCTTGAACAACTTGCCAATAGCCATGATGTTATCGTTACCGTTGAAGAAAATGCGATTATGGGTGGTGCGGGTTCTGGAGTGATTGAAGCATTACACAAAATGCGGATCGTGAAACCTGTGTTACAGATTGGTTTGCCTGATGAATTTATTCAACACGGCGCACCTGATGAAATCATCACGGATCTTCAACTTGATGCTGAAGGTATTTTAGCGCAAATCCAAGCATTTATGGCTTAATATTCTACTGTTATTACTGGCAGAGGATCAAAAAAGGACTGAAAATTCAGTCCTTTTTTATGGCTCGCGTTCTAGTGACCATAGTGCAAGTAACTATAATAAATAGTACTATAATAAATAGCACTATATTAAATAGCACTATGATAAATAGCACTATATGAATAGCACTATGTTGAAGAACACTATAATGCTATTGGCTACAGCTCTAGTGTCAACAAGCGAGTATTGAGATTAACGTTATCGTTAAGCTTCAACATCCACACTGCCACCACCTTGAGATACCATCACCATCGCAGGACGCAGTAAACGGTCATTCAATAAATAACCTTTCTGCATGACCATCATGACAGTATTGGCAGGAAATTCAGCACTTGGCTGCATCCCAATAGCTTGATGATGTTCAGGGTTAAATGCTTGGCCTTGTGGATCAACTTGAGTTACACCAAACTTTGCCACCGAGGTTAAAAAGCCTTTCATGGTCAGTTCGACACCCTCATAAATCGCTTTAGTCGCTTCATCTTCAGGGTTAGTCCCCTGTAAGGCGCGTTCCATATTATCGATTACAGGTAAGAGTTCGTTAGCAAACTTTTCCAAGGCAAACTTACGTGCTTGCTCGACATCTTTTGCCGCGCGAGTACGAATGTTCTGTGTTTCTGCCGCTGCGCGCATTTCAACATCTTTACGCTCAGCTAACGCAGTTTCAGACTCAGCCAATAGTTGCTCTAGTTCTTCAATTCGAAAATTTGCTTGGGTTACTTCATCCATCAAACTTGCCTCATCAGCCACAACTTCAGGAGTTACAGCTTCTTCCACTTGATCTTGCGATGTGTTGTTCGATTCGTTGCTCATTTTCACTCCAGCTAAAAAATGCGTTATTTCGTATTCTACGACAATAAAATAAAGTGGCCATTTACTGATAAATTAACAGCAAATCTCACACTTCTAATAAGTTTGAGTATATTATGGGGATCAATTCTTATGTTTCAAGGCCTAAAGGCATAACAAACTCGAATATGACTAAAATGTTCCAGACAATCGGTCTCATAGGTAAACCACATCATCAAGGGACTAACCTCACGTTAACCCGATTGCATCATTGGTTAAGCATGCAGGGCTTTAGGGTTATCGTTGAAGGACGAGTCTCTGCAGAGCTGGGGGTAGATGTTTGTTCAATGGACCTACTTGAAATGGGTGAACATTGTGATTTAGCCATCGTAGTTGGTGGTGATGGTAATATGTTAGGTGCAGCCCGAGTATTGGCGCGTTTTAATGTTGCCGTGATTGGTGTAAACCGGGGTAACTTAGGTTTTTTAACTGATTTACCTCCTGATAACTTCGAAGAAGCCTTGTCTAAAGTGCTCGGCGGTGAATTTGAAACTGAACACCGTTTTTTACTGGAGGCTGAAGTTCACCGTCACGGAAAAATAACCGCCAGTAATACCGCCGTCAATGAAGCTGTACTTCACCCTGGCAAAATTGCTCATATGATCCAATTTGAGGTTTATATTGATGAACAATTTATGTATAGCCAGCGCGCTGATGGCATGATTGTGTCCACGCCAACAGGTTCTACTGCCTATTCTTTGTCTGCTGGCGGTTCAATATTAACACCTAATCTGCAAGCGCTTATTTTAGTGCCGATGTTTCCTCACACCTTGTCATGTAGACCCATTGTGGTCGATGCATGTAGCATCATTAAATTAGTGGTCTCACCTGAGAATGGTGAAAACCTCGAAGTCAGTTGTGATGGTCATGTCCATTTAGCTGTATTACCAGGCGATGAAATTTTTATTCGCCGCTCAAATGAACGCCTAAGACTCATCCACCCCAAAGGTCATAATTATTTTCACGTATTACGTAACAAATTAGGCTGGGGAAGTAAACTTTTCTAACTGTTTGAACTCGATCACAACACCGTCGCCTTTCTAGTGAGCCCCTTCACATTACCAAATGCTAATTAAATATATTGTAAGCCAATCGATAACTCGCTTGGTTTTACTTTATATGACCTGTTATATCCCTATAAAGCGTGATCTCAACCACGCACTAAAAACCTTGCACCGGATGCGCTTCACAGTTCTGTTGGCTAATGCACTTTCTCGTTTGTTAGATGATCTCGATCAACACTTTTAACACTTAAATAACGTCTATTACGCCCTAGTTAGACAAATGCTGACAAATAATAACAATTTAGTACCCACTTATAGTGATACGAGGTATGCATGACAATATTACAGATACTAGCAAGCTTGACCCCCATTATTAGCGTAATGGTATTTTTAGTGCTTATGCGCCTACCAGCGTCTAAAGCAATGCCCATATCAATGGTCGCTACAGGCCTTGTAGCAATGTTTATTTGGCAAATGGATACGCAACTCCTTGCGGCATCTGTTGTCGAAGGTCTTCTCGCGGCGTTAACACCACTGACCATTATTTTTGGTGCGGTATTTTTGTTAAATACCCTTAAATATTCTGGCGCCATGGACACTATTCGTTCAGGCTTTACTAACATCAGTGCCGATGCGCGAGTTCAGGTGATTATTATTTGCTGGTTGTTTGGATCGTTTATTGAAGGCTCTGCAGGCTTCGGTACTCCAGCTGCAATCGGTGCACCGCTACTAGTATTATTAGGTATCCCACCCATTGCTGCAGCCGTAGTGGCCTTGATTGCTGATTCAACATCAGTGTCATTTGGCGCAATTGGTTTACCTGTTCTATTTGGGATGGAACAAGGCCTAACAGAAGGCGGCGTTAACATGGCGGCAGCTCAAATTGCTGAACATGGTGGCACCTTCGCAGGTTATGCACAGTATATTGCTAAACACATGATCACCATCGACTTAATAACAGGTACATTAATTCCGTTAGTGATGGTTTGTGTATTAACAGGATTTTTTGGTCGCAACAAGTCGATTAAAGAAGGTTTACAAGTTTGGAAATTTGCAATATTTGCGGGTTTTGCCTTTACCATACCAGCATGGTTAATTAACTATTTTGCCGGTCCTGAATTCCCTTCTGTTATTGGTGCTCTTGTGGGTATGGCGTTAGTTATCCCTGTCGCGAGAAAAGGCTGGTTACTGCCATCAACACCTTGGTGTGACTTCAGCGAAAACGACAATAAATCAGATGAAGAGCTCGCGATTAATCAAACACCGGTTAAATTCTCACAAATTGCCGCTTGGTCTCCATACATCATTATGGCGTCGTTATTAGTCTTATCTCGTGTCGTTACACCATTTAAAAGCTGGTTGCTTGGCTTTAACATTAGCTGGACGGGTTTATTAGGCACAGAGCTTAAAGCCGGCTTTGCTACATTGTATGCACCGGGAATCTTCTTTGTTGTTGTATGTTTATTCGGTTTTATCTTATTTAAAATGAAACCTACTGCAATGAAGCAATCAATCACCGTATCTTGTCGTTCAATGTTACCAACGATCATTTCACTAGGTGCATCAGTACCTATGGTAAAAATATTCCTAAACTCAGGTGAAAATGGCGCTGGTCTCGCTTCAATGCCAGTTGCATTAGCAGACCTACTGGCCAATAGCATGGGCTCAGTTTGGGCTTGGGTTTCACCTATTGTCGGTATTTTTGGTGCCTTCCTGTCAGGTTCTGCGACTTTCTCAAACATGATGTTCTCAGGCTTACAGTATTCAGTTGCAGATAATATCGGCATGAATCACGCCATCGCGTTAGCGTTGCAAGGCATTGGAGCCAATGCGGGTAACATGATGTGTGTAATGAACGTCGTTGCTGCTGCTACCGTGGTAGGAATGGCAGGTCGTGAGTCTGAAATTATTCGTAAAACAATGCCTATCGCACTGGGTTATGCCTTAGTTGCAGGCACTATTGCTGTTATCTGGGGTGGATTCTAATTAACGATAAAGTTACTTATATTCTAACGATAACAATACAACAGCAGGCACAAAATGCCTGCCGTTCATTCGAGTGTAAAGAGAGCATGTTATGACTATTAATTATCAAGTAGTGATGGATACGTTAACGTCACAGCTCGGCAGTCACGCCGTATCCAATGATCCAGTGCGTCGTTTTGCTTGGTCAACTGATGCCAGTTACTTTCGTATCGTACCTGAAATTGTGGTACACGCAGATACTCCAGAACAAGTTAAAATAACCCTTAATATCGCCAGAGCACATAATGTGCCAGTAACCTTTCGTGCTGCCGGTACCAGTTTATCTGGCCAAGCAATTGGTGATGGTATTTTACTTATTTTGGGCCATGATGGTTTTAGAAACATTGAAATCAGTGAAGATAGAAATTCAATCACTCTAGGTGCTGCGGTCATTGGTTCAGATGCCAACATGGCATTAAAACCCTTCAATAAAAAAATTGGTCCCGATCCAGCCACACTAGCCTCTGCACAAATTGCCGGAATGGTAGCAAATAATGCATCTGGAATGTGTTGTGGCACCGCGCAGAACAGTTATCAAACCATTAAATCAGTTAAATTAATGCTTGCCGATGGTACTGAACTTGATACAGGTTGTCCGCATTCAAAAGCAGCATTTAGCCAATCTAATCCTGCGTTACTTACGGCGTTAACCGATCTTGCGCAATTAACTCAAAATAATCCAACCCTATCGGCGCGGATCCGTAAAAAGTTCTCGATTAAGAACACCACTGGTTACAGCATTAATGCACTGGTAGATTTTAGCGATCCATTTGACATCATTAATCACTTAATTGTGGGCTCAGAAGGCACACTTGCGTTTGTAAATGAAGTCACTTATCACACCGTTGAAGAAGCTCAATTTAAAGCTTCTGCCATGGCGGTGTTCTTCAATATGGAAGATGCTGCCAGCGCAATACCACCGATTAAAGGTGATAGTGTGGCCGCTGCAGAATTACTTGATTGGGCATCGATTAAATCGGTTACCGGTAAAACTGGCATGCCGGAGTGGCTAAGTGATTTACCAGAAGGTTCAGCCATTCTATTAATTGAGTGTCGTGCTAATGACCCCGAAACGTTAGTGCAATACACTCAAGATGTGATCACAAAAATCGCTCACATTGACACTGAACGTCCAACTGAATTCAGTAATGATCCAGCAGTATTTGGCCAGTATTGGGCAATGCGCTCTGGTTTATTCCCTATTATTGGCGGTGCAAGACCTAAAGGCACATCGGTTATTATTGAAGATGTTGCATTCGAATTACAACATTTAGCCAGTGCAGCAGCAGACTTAACCGCTTTATTCCATCAACACGGTTACCCAGAAGGAGTGATTTATGGCCATGCTTTAGCCGGTAACTTCCATTTTATTATCACGCCAACGTTTGCCTCTCAAGATGATATCAATCGTTTCCAAAATTTCATGCAAGATGTCGCTGAAATGGTGATCAATAAGTACGATGGTTCGATGAAAGCAGAGCATGGTACTGGTCGAGCTGTAGCCCCCTTTGTTGAAATGGAATGGGGCACTGACGCATATACATTAATGAAGCAAATCAAACAAATTTTCGACCCAAGTAAATTGTTAAATCCTGGGGTTATTCTCAATGATGACACGCTGGTACATGTTAAAAACATCAAACCTTGCCCAGTGGTAGATGACTTTATTGATAAATGTATTGAATGTGGTTTTTGTGAGAAAACCTGTCCAACATCGGCGCTTAACTTCTCTCCGCGCCAACGTATTGCGGTATTGCGTGAAATTGAACGTTTAGAGCAATCGGGTGATAAAAAAGCCGCCGCAGAAATGCGTGCCAGTGCCAAATATGATGTGGTTGATACCTGTGCAGCCTGTCAGCTATGTACTATTGCCTGCCCAGTTGACAACAGCATGGGTAATTTGGTGCGTAAACTGCGCACACCGTACATCACCACCACAGAACAAAAAGTGCTCGACTTCCAAGCCAAGCATTTTGGCGCAGTAAACCAAGTGATCAGCACCGGCTTTGATATTTTAGGTATTGTGCATAAAATAACTGGCGATGGTATCACCAACTCGTTGATGAAAGCGGGTCGTTTGATTTCCAAAGAAGTACCTTATTGGAATCCAGACTTCCCTAAAGGTGGCAAAGTGGCAAAGCCATCAGCCCATAAACCGGGTCAACAAACAGTTTTATACTTCCCTGCATGTGGTGGCAGAACCTTTGGTCCAACACCAAAAGATCCTGACAACCGCACCTTGCCAGAAGTGGTTATGACTTTACTTGAACGCGCTGGCTACAATGTGATCATCCCAGAAAATACCCGCCATTTATGTTGCGGTCAGATGTGGGAATCAAAAGGTGATTTTAAAAACGCCGATGCTAAGCGTGATGAACTTATTGACGCACTCAGTACACAGTCTGAAAATGGCAAAGTGCCTATTATCGTTGATGCATTGTCTTGTACTTATCGCACATTAACCGGTAACCCTAAGGTGAAAATAACCGATTTAGTCGAGTTTATGCACGACGAGATGTTACCAAACATGACAATTACGAAGAAATCTAACGTCACTTTACACCAAGGCTGTAGTGCCCGTAAGATGAAATTAGAGCCTAAGCAACAAGCTATTGCTGATGCGTGTGCTAACCATGTAGTGTTGCCCGCGGGCATTAGCTGTTGTGGTTATGCCGGTGAAAAAGGGCTTTATAAGCCTGAAATTAATGCCAGCGCACTGCGTAACATTAAAAAGCTCATTCCGGCAGAAACGAAAGAAGGTTACTACGCTAACAGAATGTGTGAAGTCGGCTTAACACAACACAGTGGTATTTCATACCGCCATTTAGCCTATTTATTAGAAGAATGTACTCGTTAAACTAATGGACCATCACAGTAAATAGCGTAAACAATAAGGGCATTGATATCATATCAATGCCCTTAATTTTTGTTACCATACTTAACACTAATATCCGAACTCAGCGTTAATTAGCGTACTCAAACGAGTCATCCTACTCAATCGAGAGGTACTATCAAAACGACATGTCCTATAAAACGAATTGCTCATCTCAACTCAGACTAAATCAATAAACACGCCAGTAACTGTTGCTGCAATCTTTCATGTTCAAGCGGCATATCGCTAATAATTTCGACCCGTGTATCTAGTGCATCATCAAGTTCATTAAGCATCAACTTATCATCCACCATATTGACACTGAGCACCCCATCCTGGGTAATAACAATAGCTTTTAATCTCAGCACCTTGTCCATTTTAACCGTGTCTACCCACGCCATAAATTGCTCAAACTGAAAACAATGTACTGCTGAAAATATCCAACCACTACTGTAACAGCCCTCACCTTGGTTAGTTTTGTGAATAAACCCAGTAGGGGAAAACTCAGGGGTATCGATATCGCTCAGTGGTGGTTCGTTAGACAGCCAGTTATCCATAAGCGTTTTCCGCCCCAATAGCCGTTGTCCCGCTGGCACCGTTTGATACTTTGTCGGGGTATTTAAGCGCAATAATAACTGTTGGATTAGGTCAACATCAGTAAAGTGATTATCGACACTAATTAGTGGCGTCTGTTGTAAATGTAACTTGCTGAGGAATTGCTGTAACTGTAAATGATCTGTTTCAGTGTAATGCTGGGCTTTATTGGCCAACAGCACATCTGCCATCTGTAATTGCTGCGTAAACGTATCATGATTTCGATAGCGCGGATCGCTGACTTTACGCGCATCAACCAGACATACACTACTTTGCAAAGTAATAACATGTTGATAATATTCAGATGTTAATAACTTCACTATTTCAGCAGGATGCCCAAGCCCAGTAGGTTCTATCAATAACCGGTCCGGCTTAGTTTGCTGAATAAGTTGATTTATCGCGACTTGTGTTGGTAAGCCGGAGACGCAACACAGGCAACCACCTGGCACTTCTTTTATGACAATACTGGCAGGCTTTGCTGGTGTAACATCAGGACTATTACTATTATTACTATTATTACTATTACCTGCAGCAGTCGCATTTAACAAACCACCATCAATGCCTATTTCGCCAAACTCATTTACCAGCACCGCCCACACTTCATCTTTGGGCTTATGAGCTAATAATTGGCTAATGAGCGTGGTTTTACCCACCCCCAGAAAGCCAGTAATAATATTGGTGTTAATCGGTTTAGTGATCATTTTTTCGCTTTAGCGTATTTACCCTTTCGAGTAGGTTTCACATCTGTTTGCGATGGCTTGCCACGTTTGTACTTAAGGACTTTTTTCGGTTTCTCTGCCGCAACATCGCGATATCGAGCCGGTAATGGCGCCCCTTCCTCGTATCCTGTTGGTACCAATATCGGCAATGATTGTTCAATAAGTTGTTCAATCGCGCCAAGTAACTCTAGCTCTTGAGGACTCACCAGCGAAATGGCTTCACCGCCTAATCCCGCACGGCCTGTACGCCCTACTCTATGGATGTAATCTTCGCATTCTTCAGGTAATTCAAAGTTAATGACTCTTGGTAGAGCTTGAATATCAAGCCCTCGAGCGGCCAAGTCGGTAGCGATTAACACGCGTAATTGACCAGCTTTAAACTCTTCCAACGCACGATTTCGAGCCCCTTGGCTTTTATCACCGTGAAATACCGATGACTTAATACCGTCTAAGCTTAACTCGCGGTATAAATGATCTGCTGTTTCTTTACGGCTGGTGAACACCATAACTTGTTGCCAGTTATGCTTGCCAATTAATTCAGATAACAACTCAGCTTTTCGGCGGGTATCCACTTGATAGACTTGCTGGACAACATTAGCGGCAGTAGTTTGGGTTTCAACATGAACGTATTCAGGATTGTTTAGCATTTTAGCCGCTAGCGTTTTAACTTCTTCAGAAAAAGTAGCAGAAAACATCATAGTTTGATGTTGTCTGGCGATTAAACGCTTCACTTTTTCAATATCTTTAACAAAACCAAGATCAAGCATGCGATCAGCTTCATCAATCACTAAGTGAGTAACAAAAGATAGATCCAATTCATGCTGGCCAATAATGTCAAACAATCGTCCTGGCGTTGCCACTAAAATATCTACGCCTTGTTCTAATGCCTTACGCTGAGGATTGATGCTCGCGCCACCATAAACGGCTAAGCTGGTCAGATTGATAAACTGGCTGTATTTAACTAAATTTTGCTCAATCTGAATCGCTAGCTCGCGAGTCGGTGTCATGATTAATGCGCGTAAACGATTTGGTGGCAATAAGTCTGAATGATCTTGCGCCATTAAATGACTTAGTAACGGTAACGCAAAAGCAGCTGTTTTTCCGGTACCGGTTTCGGCACTGGCCAATACATCTCGGCCATCTAGCGCTAGTGGGATCACAGCTTGTTGGACAGGAGTAGCAGTTTGATACCCAGATTGATTAACCGCATCTAATAATAATGGCGGTAACCCTAGCGACGTAAATGACATAACAGACCCAATAACACAAATAAAAATAGGTCGCTATTGTATACTAATCTAAACATCATTAACTATTACATTAGTGATGGCATTAGCCATATCATCACGATGGGTCACGCCGGTTTTGAATGAAGAGTCACAGTATTAACGTTATATCTGCTGACTAACCTGCAATGGTATTACTTTTTCCACTAAATACTTTTGCTCAAAATCATCGCGGCACAAGGCATGCGAAAATACATATCCTTGGCCATAATCACAACCAGCAGACGCCAATAAACGCCGTTGACTTTCGGTTTCAACACCTTCGGCAATGACTTTGATACCGAGTTTATGAGCCATTGCAATAATCGCTTCACACAAACACATATCATTGTTTTTGGCAGCCAATCGACCCACAAAAGATTTATCAATCTTAAGATAATCAACATTATATTTGGTTAAATAGGGTAATGATGAATAGCCAGTACCAAAGTCATCAAGCGACAATTGCATACCTGCATCACTATAAGCCTGCAATTTAGCCTCAACATTAGGTTCAATGTCATGTAGTAAGTTTTCAGTGATTTCAATACAAATGCTATTGGTAGGCAGCGCGAGTAAAGACATGTGTTTAAGCCAATTTTTAACATCGGTCGACTCGTCTTTAAACTGTACTGGTGACATATTAATACTAATCTGAATATGGTGATTAAATTGTGTCTTCCATTTTGCGACTTGCTCGCAGGCTTGATAAAAAGCCCAATTGCCAATATCGATTATCATCCCAGTATCTTCAGCAATAGAGATAAAATCTGCCGGTGGAATTAACCCAATTGTTGGATGGTTCCAACGAATTAACGCTTCCACCTTGATGATCTGCTGACAGCTTAAATCCACAATAGGCTGATAATACAACTCAAATTGCTGCTGGATAATCGCCACTTTAAGGTCTTGAATCAACGCCATCCGCTTTTGTGCATCGTCTTGCATTGCGGAGGTAAAATAATTAAACCGATTACGACCATGGGATTTTGCCGAATACATGGCTTGGTCGGCATTCTTCAATAATGCTTCGGTTGTTTTTGCATCGTCTGGAAATAACGTAATACCAATACTGCCACTAATATAGGCCGTTTGATCACCTAATAAATAAGGCTCTGCAAGTCGTTTAAGTATTTGTTGTGCAACACGTTCTACCCCATGAGTATCTTCAAGATTAGTTAACACTATGGTAAATTCATCACCACCAAGACGGGCGACAACATCGGTTTCGCGTACGCTGTTTTTTAGGCGTTCCGCCGTCTCAATTAACAATACATCGCCCATATCATGGCCCAACGTGTCGTTAACCTCTTTAAAAAAATCCAAGTCTAAAAACATTAATGCAAAATGATTATGCTGTCGGTCAGAATGAAATACCTCTTGATTCAAAAATGTTAGCAACATCCTACGATTTGGCAAACCGGTAAGTGCATCATAATTAGCCTGGCGCCATATCAACTCTTCAGTTTGCTTTTTCTCGGTAATATCAGAAAATAACGCAACAAATCGCGCAGCCTGCGACTTTGTTCGGATGATTGAATTAATGGTTAATAAAATAAGGTAATTTTCACCATTTTTACGACGCATCCACACTTCACCATGCCAATGTCCCTGCTGGCTAAGCTGTTGGCTTAATTGTTGATAAAAATGTTGGGGTTGAAGATCTGTTTCAAACATACGTAAATGCTGATCTTGTATGTCTTGTTGACTGAATCCAGTGATAAAAGAAAAGGCAGGATTTGAATCAATGATAATGCCCTTTGCAGTAAACACACTCATGGCTTCACTGGAGTTTTGGTATACAGATGCTGCAATACTTAGCGAGTCTTCAACCTGCTTGATATCAGTGATATCACTATGAGTACCACACATTCTAAGCGGTTTACCTTTATCATCAACGTCAACCACTCTTCCTGTTTGCAAAATCCACCGACTGTCGCCGTCCATGTTAGTTAATTGATATTCCACTCGTTGGCTTATACAGCGACCTTTTACAATTTCATTAATGCTGCGAAGAAACTTAAATTTATCTTTTAGCTGTATCGCATTTATCCACAATTTAGGATGCTGATTAAGCTCTTCCATTGAGCAACCTAAAATGTCAGCACTGTATCGATTCGTACGAATTCGATTCTGTTTGACATCCCAGTCCCACACGCCTAACTCACTGCTATCGAGTACCAGCGCAAGTTGCTCGTTACTTTGCAATAAATCTTGTTCGGCCTGTTTCTGATGAGTGATATCGAGAAAACCGGCAATAACTAAAAAAGTATTGTCTTGAACATGACGGCGGCAGGCAATAGTCACATGGGTATAAATGACCGAACCATCTTTGGCAATAAAACGCTTATCAATTTCATATTCATTGAGTTCGCCTTTACTCATTTTCTCAAATAATAATAAATCTTTATTCAAATCATCTGGGTGTGTTAATTCAGCCCACGTTAACGCCTTTAATTCATTTTCGCTGTAACCGAACATTCGACATAAATAGGGGTTAACTCTCAACCAATGCTTAGTTTTAGTGGTAATAGAAATACCAATATTGCCAATATCAAATTGATGGTTGAAAAGAAAATCTTCTTGTAATTTGACTTGAATATCGCGCCCACGAAACACTATTTTTGCAAGTAAATGACCGATGACCATAGTCAATAAAGGTAATACCAGCATGATAGGCAAAGACACAACACTGATAGCGTGTAACGCTTGATCAAATGGCAATAAAAATAGCCATAACAACAATAGGGAATGAACAATAACGCCAAAAAGGTAGAATTCACGATAACGAATTTGATCTAATTCATGCCGACGGTACCGACGCCACACTAATCCAATGACCGCACTACTGCTTAACGCAAATATACCAACCCATACAGCAACGCCACCCAAATGATAGCGATAAAGCGCCATGATAATGGTTGCGACAAGTGTTGGAATACCTCCAAAAAACAGTCCACTTAAACAGAGTACTACCGAGCGGGCATCAAACAATATTTCCTGTTGATGAACCAAGGGATCCATCATAATAACAACGCCAATAGTGCCAATAACTGCGCCCATTAAAAATTGCCATAAAAAAGGCGTCACCTTACGTTGATGCGTAGGAGAGAGTGAGTAAACATAAACTAGCGCAAGTAATAGCGCTGCATTTTCTAAAATTGAGAAAAAAACATTTAGACCAAACATCTATACATTTCCCTTATCCATCCTTAACAAGCACAGTAGCATCCAAGCTGTCTCTATTTAGTATAGTAGAAGTAAACTAACACTATGATTTATCGTCTTTATACCGTGAACCATTCTATATATAAAGGGCATAATATTCATCTTAAATTTCGATAATATTATTTAAGAGAAATTGTCATCCTATCCAACACAACAAAATGCGCAATAACCGACCAACCATAGTGTCGGTGTCAAAAAATATCACCCTAGATCACAGTTACTTGGAAAATGTCGTGTTGGTAATAAAACGGCCTATTGATTGTGACTTAATCGACGTTAACGAGCTTCACGTCACATAATAGCTGCAATGTTATTGGTATGTTTAATTCAGAGAAAACTTAATTCTATATAAAGGACAATCAATATGGCGACTAAATTTTTCATTCCAAGCGTCAACATTCTGGGTCAAGGCAGCGTAGATGAAGCGATTAAAGACATCAACGCGTTTGGATTTACCAAAGCACTTATTGTCACCGACAAACCACTAGTGAGTATTGGTTTAGTGGCGAAGGTTGCAGATAAACTCAATGCCAATGGTATTGAAGTGGTTATTTTTGATGGCGTTCAACCTAACCCAACAACAGGTAATGTTGCTGCAGGCCTTGAACTACTAAAAGCCAATCAGTGTGATGTGATTATTTCTTTAGGCGGCGGTTCACCGCACGATTGCGCTAAAGGAATCGCACTCGTGGCCACCAACGGCGGTAGCATTAAAGATTATGAAGGTGTGGATGTATCAACTAAAGCACAAATGCCTTTAGTCGCGATTAACACTACCGCAGGCACAGCAAGTGAAATGACCCGCTTTTGTATTATTACCGATGAGGCAAGGCACATTAAAATGGCCATTGTCGATAAAAATACCACACCTATTCTATCTGTAAACGATCCTGAACTGATGCTAGAAAAGCCAGCATCACTGACTGCTGCAACCGGGATGGACGCATTAACACACGCAATTGAAGCTTATGTCTCTATTGCAGCCAATCCCATCACCGACGCGTGTGCAATCAAAGCTATTGAACTGATCCAAGCCAATTTAATTAATGCAGTTAAAAAAGGCGATGACATTCAAGCCAGAGAAAACATGGCTTATGCACAATTTCTAGCGGGCATGGCCTTTAATAATGCCAGCCTTGGTTATGTGCATGCTATGGCACATCAACTTGGCGGTTTTTATGACTTACCACACGGGGTTTGTAACGCATTATTGCTACCTCATGTACAAACCTATAACGCCCAAGTTGTGCCTGCACGCTTAGCTGATGTCGCAAAAGCTATGGGTGTCGACATAGCAGCAATGACAGACGAGCAAGGCGCTAAAGCTGCCATTGACGCCATTAAGCAATTATCAAAAGCCGTTAACATTCCTGCTAATTTAACCGAGCTAGGCGTAAAAGCACAAGACATCCCAACTTTAGCAGACAATGCTCTCAAGGATGCTTGTGGCTTTACTAACCCGAAACAAGCGACACATCAAGAGATCTGTCAAATTTTCACAAACGCTTTATAACTAACCTCAACAAGGGATAATAAGCAATTATCAAATAGTTATTAACCAGAATTAAGCTAAACTCGTTTTATAGCACAGCATAAAGCCCGTATTTTATTACGGGCTTTTTTATCTGCCGTTTAATGTAAAAAATCAACAATGACAACAGCTTATTTTTAATTTAGTAAAAAGTGATGCTTAGATCTAAGTTCTTGAAATAAGGATTGACCAATATAAAAAATAAGGTCTATAGTGAAAACACTTAGATAGCGAATAGGTAGGTAAACAATGACAGCAATCACTCATATATATAATTACACCGTTCGATGCCCGCACTATAAAGAAAACGAACAAGCTGCAACATGGCTCAACCATATCGAAGTAAACCAATCTTGTGAAATTGCTCTAGACCGTATCACTAAATGGCACAACCTCTCTGGCACCAAATCATTTGAACTAGACGATTTTGTGGTTCGAAAGGCCGATAATGAAGAAGCTTATTTTGCCATGCAAAGTAGCCGCCTTAAGCATGATGGCCATGCCCTTGTCACTTTTAAAATCTATTTAGACAACTGCTGCCAAGATGCTTCTCCGAATCAAATAATGGAGCATTTAATCGATGATTATCAACAGCGTATCGCTAAAGTCGAATAATACATCAAGTCGATTTACCATCAACATTAAGGAGCTATCATAGCTCCTTATTTTTGCGGTTTTATTGTCAATGGCTATAAGTTCTTGCCCTGTCGTAACACATACTTACGAACACGAACCCACGATAATAGAAATACAATTAAGCGGCATTGGCTCGCATACCGTGCGGAATGGGTAAGCCATTCTCATTCACGTTGACAAATACCATCTTATCGATGAAAGCAATCGGCGCATGATTGACTTTATTACGTATTTTACAGCGAACAGTGACTGAACTTTGACCTAAGCTTACGAGCTCAAACCCAAACTCGATAATGTCGCCTGTTTGTGCCGGTGCCATAAAATTAATTTCCGATATCACTTTGGCAATATGGAATTGGCTGCGCATTTGGCAACTGGCAAAAATTGTTGCTTCCTCATTAACCCAACTTAATAACTGGCCACAACATAAACTTTGAGTGCTATTAAGATGAATAGGCATGATGATATGACGTGAGAAATATTTCATAGTGACCTCATTATCTGACTTATTAATTTTGCGTCGTTAGGCGAATACCTCTAAATAAGTAGCAACGATCAAGCCAAGTATATTAAGCTTTAATAATCAATGTGATAAATATATTTTTAAATTAAAAAATTCTCAAAATGCCCAAAATAAATGCATCTTCGCACCAAAAAAGAAAAAGGCCACACTGAGTATGGCCTTTAAAATGAATATTAACTGATATTGATTAGCGAATAATTTGCTTCAACGTATTCACAAAAACACTGATGTCATTAGCACTAATATCTTTATGAGTCACCAAGCGCAACTGTCGGCTCGGACTAATGATAATGCCTTTATCGGCCAGTTTGGCAGTAAGCATTTTAGGGTCGATATGTTCTGCGAGTGTGGCGAAAACCATATTGGTCTGCACCAAACTAACATCGACAGCAAACTCACTCATTTCAGCCAACAACAAAGCCAACGTTTTTGCATTGTAATGATCATCCGCTAAACGATCGACCTGCTCAGTTAACGCCAACTTAGCCGCTGCAGCGATAATACCTGCTTGACGCATTCCACCACCGAGCATTTTACGCCAACGTGTCGCTTTACCAATTAATCGCTCATCGCCTAACAGAATCGACCCAATCGGTGCACATAAGCCTTTTGATAAACAAATCGATACAGAGTCAAAGTATTGAGTAATATCGGCAATAGCAATGCCCTGCGCTACCGCAGCATTGGCAACCCGGGCACCATCTAAATGGATTTTAAGCCCACGATTAAACGCAAGACTTTGTGCCTGGGATAAATAATCTTGGTTTAATACCTTGCCGCCAATGGTATTTTCTAAGCTCAATAACCGTGTTCTTGCAAAATGCACGTCATCAGGCTTAATCGCAGCTTCAATATCATTCAATAAAATACTGCCATCAGCTTGATTATTCAGAGGCTGAGGTTGAATGCTGCCTAATACCGCTGCCCCGCCGCCTTCAAACTTATAGTTATGAGCTTGTTGACCACAAAGATACTCATCTCCGCGTTCACAATGAGACATCAATGCCAATAAATTAGCTTGCGTACCAGAACTGACAAACAGAGCACCATCAAAGCCAAACATCTCTGCAGCCATATCTTGTAAATTATTGACGGTCGGATCATCACCATAAACATCATCACCGACCTCCGCCCTCGACATGGCTAAACGCATTGCTTCAGTCGGTTGAGTCACCGTATCACTTCGAAAATCAATCATGCTGCATCTCTATCCTCTTTTACTCAACATTATGGAAGCTACGCAACTACTTCGCCGCTGATGAAATTTCTGTTAATGCCGCTAAAGCAGCATCGTAGTTTGGGTGTTCACTTACTTCAGTCACTAATTCTTGATATTTCAATATGCCTTGAGAATCAATAATAAAAATTGAACGGGCTAATAAACCACGGTCTTTGATCAACAAACCATACTTTTCGCCAAAATCACGCCATACGGAGTCAGACAACACTTTAATTTTATCCACATTTTCGGTTTGGCAAAAACGCTTCTGAGCAAACGGTAAGTCTTCGCTAATGGTTAACATGACCACATTGGCATCATATTGAGTAAACTCTTTATTAAATCGTTTGGTCTGTAATGCACACACGCCAGTGTCTAAACTGGGTACCGCGCTAATGAGTATCGTCTTACCTTTAAAGTCACTCAAACTGACTGGATTAAACTTTTCATCCACAACAGTAAACAAGGGTGCAACCGTATTTATACTCGGTATTTTACCTTCTAAAGCAACAGGGGTTCCCCCCATAGTAATCATGGTTTTCTCGCCAGCAAAACTGGGGGCACTCATAACCGATGAAGATAATAATGTGATCACTGCAATGGTAGAAAATAGCTTCATGGAAAACTCCTGTTAAAGGTACTGATGAGCGGTTTGAACTGGGTGCTAACGAGAGATCTTAGTAAACATGACACCAGTAGAAATAGTTAGAGCCAATAGTTACGCAAATGATAGCTAATGGCTCAGTGCTCTTATGATAAAGATAGTTAATCAGTTTTAATATTATATATTTAACTTTGAATTGATATTACTAGATAAAATTTCTCGATACTCTTTAAAAGCCAGTTTAGTGACTTAATAAGCCTCAATCTACAGTTTAGACATTATTAGTTATTGTAGTATCGACAAGGCATTTTACGATGTAACGCTTAACGATCATATACTTTCCTAAAGGGCTAAATGACCGAGCCCAATAAGAACGGGATTTGATTAACGTGACCAGTTGGTTTTACTCAGCTCAACAATTTCATTACCTTTACCATTAATTAGCGCTTTCATCATGTAAACGCTAAAGCCTTTCGCCTGTTCGAACTTAATTTTTGGTGGCATCGCAAGCTCTTGTTTCGCCGTATCGACTTCAAGAACAACTGGCCCAGAGTGCTCCATCATTTCCGCCATTGCTTCGGGTAGTTTGCCTGGATCGTTGACATGGATCCCTTTCAGACCACAAGCTTCAGCAATTTTTGCAAAGCTTGGATTCTCTAGATCAGTATCATTTGATAAGTAGCCACTGGCTTTCATCTCCATGGCGACAAAACCCAGTGAGCGGTTGTTATAAACAATAATTTTAATCGGTAGGTTAAGTTGTTTCAGAGAGAGTAGCTCTCCCATCAACATCGAAAATCCACCATCACCACACATTGCAATTACCTGACGATTACGATCCAGTGATTGAGCTCCCATTGCCTGTGACAATGCATTAGCCATTGATCCATGGTTAAATGATCCAATTAAACGACGTTGACCATTCATCGATAAATAACGAGCAGCCCAAACTGTTGGCGTGCCAACGTCACAGATAAAGATAGTATCTTGACCTGCTTGCTCATCAAGCAGACGGGTTAAGTATTGTGGATGAATTAAATTATGTGATGTTTTACCATTGGCGAGAACATCCAAATCTTTTCGGGATTCTTGATAGTTTTTAACACACTGCTCTAGGTGAGCGCTAGAACGGCCTTCCTTAATAAGTTCAAGCAGTGAAGTGACGGTATTTTTGGTATCCCCTAGAACACCAAAATCAATCTGCACATGTCTCCCGAGTGACGCGGGCTGATTATCAATTTGTAAGATAGTGATGTTTTCTGGATAGAAAGCTCGATAAGGGAAGCTGGTGCCTATCATCAACAACGTATCTGCTTGTTGCATTGCGTGGTAACCAGATGAAAAGCCGATAAACCCAGTCATCCCAACATCGTAAGGGTTATCATATTCAAGGAACTCTTTACCGCGCATGGCATGTACAATGGGTGCTTGTAATTTTGCGGCTAAGGCAACAATTTCATCATGAGCATCTTTACAGCCAGCACCACACAATAAAGTGACTTTGCCGCTTTTATTAAGGTGAGTAGCAAGTGTTTTTGTGTCAGCTAAATCAGCGATATAAGAAGCAGGTTTTGGGACGTTCCATTTTGGTTTGGTCGTTTCAGGCATCGCCTTAAGCGCGATATCTCCCGGAAGAACCAGCACACTAACATCATTATGTAAGATAGCCTGGCGCATGGCTGTTTCGAGTAAATATGGCATTTGTTCAGGGCTGGAAACTAATTCACAAAAAACACTGCACTCTTTAAATAATTCTTGTGGGTGAGTTTCTTGGAAATAATTGCTGCCAATTTCTGATGAAGGTATATGAGCAGCAATGGCTAATACTGGAACTTTATTACGATGACAATCGAACAACCCATTAATCAAATGAAGATTACCTGGACCACAAGAACCAGCACAGACGGCCAACTCTCCTGAAATATGTGCTTCTGCACCTGCGGCAAAAGCAGCGCTTTCTTCATGGCGTGTTCCTAGCCATTCAATCGTACCCATTTTTCGCAAGCTATCACTAATTCCGTTAAGTGAATCGCCAGTTACCCCCCAAATCCGTTTCACGCCTGCTTGTTCAAGGGTTTGAGTAATAAAACTTGCGATACTTTGACTCATATTAAGATACTCCTAAGTATGAAATTTGATGAAAAAAGGTGCAGCAGTAGATTTTTAATCAATGACAGCCAAAAATCTTAACTTTAATTATCATCCTCTTGGAAACGCTGCTTAACAATGTTAAATGGTTATTTTTTCATAAACATTTATTTTTTATATGTTCAAAAAAATATATATTTATGAAATAAGGCGTTATGGCTGCTAAAAACAGTAAATAATAAAAGTAAGACTAACTAGATGATTATTGACGCACAAAAAACAACTCAATTAAGGATGTTTTTGGGGAGTAGAGCGGATATTAGGTATAAAAAAACCAGCAAATGCTGGTTTTTAGAAGATTAACTTGTCTGCAATATTATTTTGCTGGAACTTCTTTCACATGCAAATCCATTTGTGGGAATGGAATTTCAATCTCAGCTGCATCTAATGCATTCTTGATTTGCTCAAGTAATTCAAAACGCGCAGTCCAATAGTCTGGTGTTTTAACCCACGGACGTACAACAAAGTTGATTGAAGAGTCAGCAAGCTCAGCTAGACCGATAGTATAACTAGGGTCTTTTAACACAAACTGATTATTATCTAAAATATCCGCTAATACCTTCTTAGTTTTAGCGATATCAGCAGTATACGAAACACCAATCGTTAAATCGATACGACGCTTTTCTAGTGCTGAATAGTTGGTGATAGTGCCGTTCATAATCGCTGAGTTAGGCGCGATAATCATTTTGTTGTCACCAGTACGTAAACGGGTTGAGAAAATGGTAATTTCATCAACTACACCGGCAACACCAGCCGCTTCGATAAAGTCACCTACGCGACATGGACGGAAAAGCACCATCAATACACCTGATGCAAAGTTCGAAAGTGAACCTTGTAATGCTAAACCTACTGCTAAACCCGCGGCACCGATAACCGCAACCAATGACGCAGTTTGCACACCAACTTGACCCAGCGTGGCGACAATAGTAAATACAAACACCAACATCCACGCTAAGTTTGCCACAAACGAAACAACTGTTGTATCCACTTTGCGGTTGGTCAATAATTTGGTTGTTATGCGTTTTGCTACACCGGAAAAATACTTACCGATGAGAAAAATAACAATAGCAGCTAGCGCTTTAAGACCATAAGTCATCAAAAACTCAGGTGCCTGCTCCACTAAAGCATCTAAACCTTCTATATGTTCCATTTCTTTCTCCATTTTAATAGCAGTCTTATTCTGCCGATATAATAAATTCTACTCGTCGATTACGCTGACGCCCTTCTATAGTGGCATTATCCGCGATCGGATTTTTGTTACTCATGCCAACGATCTCAATCGACGTCGGTTGAAATTGGTACTCATTTACGAGTAAATCTTTAATGGTGGCTGCACGTTTAAGTGATAGTGAGCGGTTAACAGCATCACTACCAATATTATCAGTGTGTCCCTCTAAACGAATAGCCACTTGAGGATGTTGCTCAATGTATTGCTGTACCCTAACCAAGGTTGGCCGCTGAGTTAACAACACTACTGATTTATCAAAATCAAAATACACAGGTTGAAGAATAGACCCAAAACAATCTACTGCCACAGAAACATCTCGTTGTTGACGACATTGTTCAGCAATAAGGGCCGAATTATTTGTGACTGTCGCGCCTAATTCAGCTTCATCAAACTCAGCATCATCTTCGGCATCCTCATCAACAATCAACAATTCAGTATCAATACAACCATTTGCCATAACAACACTGTTAACAGGGGTATCATTACAGGCATCTTTTTTATCAGGAACGCCGTCAAAATCTGTATCAACCCAGGCATGGGCAGTGCAGATAAAACAGCCAATTAAAATCAATGTCACAGCTCGAATGATAGTCATAAATACCTCTTCGACATGACATCGAAATTTGTTAAAGAATCGTATTTTAACTGTTTATCGCTTAAATTAAAAGACAACACTTTATAATCAACACCTTGCACCATCATGCTTAACTAAAATGTCACTTAAGCGTGATATAGGTATCGGCTCGATGCCAGAAAACCTTATTAATTTCCAGCTAACTTTGCAACAAAAGCAATACAAACAACTAACATTACTGATAGTTGATTGTTTGTATTGACACATTTTATAACAAGCTTAACCTCTCTGTTCCCCGCATTAACATTGACTTTGCCGGCATGAAAAGGGTATATAAGGTTAGCTTTTTGATGTTTGGTTAGCATTCAGCGTCAAACTGACATTATTTAATATAAAAAATAAACAATAAAGTTGCTCAGTATTGCTTCATCACGGTCAAACACCCGTTATTTCAAGTGTTAGTTGATAAGGCAATCATAGACAACTCTTGCAAACAATTATTTCTGTGACGATATTTTCTCACAGGCAATCACAAGCTTAAGGTGGAAGACTTAATGAGTGACGCAAAACCACAAGGTACATTGTTTGGACACCCTAAGGGGCTGTTCTTGCTTTTTACAACAGAACTATGGGAACGCTTTAGCTATTACGCAATGCGTGCAATTTTAGTACTTTATTTGGTAGATAAAGTGCAAAGCAATGAAGCAGGTGGTGGTTTAGGCTGGAGCCAAGCAGACGCATTATCTCTATATGGTACTTTTACCGGTTTAGTTTACTTAACACCATTAATTGGTGGCTGGCTAGCAGATAACGTATTGGGTCAACGTAAAGCCATTTATATTGGTGGCTTCTTAATGGCAGCGGGTCAATTTACGCTTGCAGCACCACATAGCTGGATGCCGGGTTTAGAAACCACTATGTTTTATATTGGTTTAGGGACGCTAATTATAGGTAACGGCCTATTTAAACCAAATATCTCCACAATGGTAGGTGATTTATACCCTGCTGGTGATCACCGTCGTGATGGCGCATTTACCATATTTTACATGGGCATCAACTTAGGTGCAGCCTTGTCAGGCTTTATCGTTGCTTGGGCTTACACTTCATTTGGTCATGAAGTGGTTATTGGTGGTGAAGACGTGTTTATCAATAACTGGCAAGCAGGTTTCTTCTGCGCCGGTGTTGGTATGATTTTATCGTTGATTATTCAATTTTTCTTTGCTCAAAAATTACTTGGCGACATCGGTACCGAACCGGCAGCTAAAGTAGAACAAAGAAAAAATGCAGCGAGAGGTGAAACCAGAAGTGAACCACTAACTAAGATTGAACGTGACCGTATTAAAGTCATTATGGTAATGGGGTTATTCACCATTATTTTCTGGGCTGGCTTCGAACAAGCAGGCGGATTAATGAACTTGTTCACCAACAATTTCACCGATCGTATGATTGGCTCGTGGGAAGTACCGACCACTTACTTCCAATCACTCAATGCTATCTTTATTGTTGTTTTTGCCCCAGTGATTGCCTCTATTTGGATCCGCTTAGGTAAAAATGAACCTAACTCACCCGTTAAATTTGCGTTAGGTTTATTCTTACTGGCCATTGGTTTCTTATTCATGATGGGCGCAGTGTTCGAAATGGGTGGCGACGCTTCAGTTAAATCAAGCATGTGGTGGTTAGTAGGAGCTTACTTCTTCCACACCATGGGTGAATTATGTTTATCACCAATTGGTTTATCGATGGTCACTAAACTGGCTCCACTGCGTATTGCATCATTAATGATGGGTGCATGGTTCCTATTTATTGCTGCTGCAAACAAAATTGGTGGCCTAGTCGGTTCATTGATTGGCCATGGCGGCGAAGTCGAAGAACAACTCGCTAACGCAATGGCAATTTTTGCCGGCATTGGTATTACTGCGGTCGTCTCAGGTATTATTTTATACCTAATGTCAGATAAATTAGTTGACTGGATGCACGGTGCAGAAAACAAAAATGAGACTGAAGAAGAAGTATTAGAAGAAGAAATTGCAGTCACGGCCGAACACGAAGGAATTCAACGTTAATTGGTTTTGATGTAATTGTTATTCTTAATAAAATCCCCTCCAAGTTTCACTTGTGAGGGGATTTTTTATATACCCACATCATCCTGCTAGGTTCACTTCGCTGCTAGAGCTGACTTCGTCCTGCTAAAGTCGCTTCGCTGCTAGAACGGACTTCGTCCTGCTAGAGTCGCTTCGCTGCTAGAGCGGACTTCGTCCTGCTAGAGTCGTTTCGCTGCTAGAGCGGACTTCGTCCTGCTAGAATCGCTTCGCTGCTAGAGCTGACTTCATCCTGCTAGGTTCACTTCGCTGCTAGAACGGACTGTGTCCTGCTAGGTTCGCTTCGCTACTAGAACGGACTTCGTCCTGCTAGAATCGCTTCGCTGCTAGAGCTGACTTCATCCTGCTAGGATCGCTTCGCTGCTAGAACGGACTGTGTCCTTCTAAAGTCGCTTCGCTGCTAGAACGGACTGTGTTCTGCTAGAATCGCTTCGCTGCTAGAGCGGACTTCGTCCTGCTAGGATCGCTTCGCGGCTAGAGCTGACTTCATCCTGCTAGGTTCACTTCGCTGCTAGAGCTGACTTCGTCCTGCTAAAGTCGCTTCGCTATGCAGTTTGCTTTTATAGCCTCTAGCCGCGAAGCGTCCTAGCAGCGCAGCGCTCTAGGTTTCTAGTGTCTAGATAGACTTAAACAATGATCAGCGACACGCTAACTGCATAAAGCCACCTGCTTTGATATCGGATTGATAAACCAATCCTGTAAAACGGTTATCAAGCAGTTGTTGTTTATGCTCATAAAAATGTGTGCCGATACAAATTTGTTCATCCAGTAACAAGGTTCTAGTTTGCATACTCGGCTTATCCCATACGGTACTGCCAAGAGGTGCTGATTCTGGCAATGCTAGAGGAGTAAGCTCATTACCGTTACGTAAATAGCACCTTAATCCTTTACCAGACTGCCCTATTGATAACTGGTAGCGGGTCAAATCGAGGCACACATAAATAATATCGGTATTAATATGTAACCCAGACTTCACCATACGCTCATGAAGATAAGACAACATATTATTAGGTTCGATTAAGGTATTGCTTAAACCATTTCTAAATAACTTAAGTTTTTGATTAATAAAACTACGCAATAAGACACAGCCAAAAGCGGCGCTATTATCCTCAGGTGAAAAGTGTGCCATATACATCACTAAATGATGCTCCCCCACCATTGTAGAATCGATGAAGTAAGCACTAACATCATTATTTTTAAATAGACTGTAATTGATTTCGGCTTTGGGATAATAGATATGCGACGCAGGAAATAACTGCTGCTGAACACTTTTGGCCGCTTGAGCATTTTGCTCAAGTAAAGATAAGTTATCGGTAAGCTCTTGGTAAGATAACTCATTCATTTCTTGTAAATGCGATTGACCAGAAACATTCATCGGCGTAGCGGCTGACATCATCGCTTGTATGATTGCCTGCTCAATAATGAATAAATCAGCAATAGGTTTAGTCAGATAATCACTGGCACCAATGCGCAATGCTTCGACAACATCAGACATCACATCATTACCAGAAATAACAATAGCGGGTATAGCAGGATTAATATCTTGCATTTGTTTAAGCATCGACAAACCATGAAGGCCTGGCATGCTTAAGTCTGCAATAACAATATCAAAAATAGCATCGGAAAAAAGGGCTATGCCTTCATCGCCATTACATGCTTGTTGAACCCGGGCACCTTGCCTCTGCAAAAAATCAGCAACGACATGGCGAAATATCGGGTCATCTTCAACAAAGAGGATCTCGACATCAGTAAGCGCCATACAACAACCTCGCAAACTACACTGCCGAGGTGCCTGTATGCCTCGACTATTCTAGTTCATCTAAATATTCGTCAAGTAACTCATCGTCCGCTTGACTAGATGGCACATCACCATCAAAAACTTTGTAATCCATATGCTGCAAATAGGCATCTTTTACAAAAGCATAAGGATCAAGAGCATTGTCTAATAATCTTTCTTGATCAATGGCTTTAGAACGAGCATCCAAGCCTTTTAAACCCCATTTTAATACTGACTGCCACATCGTTAGCTCAGATAAAGGAAAGTATAGACCATCCACCCAGTCAGAGGCGATTTCTCTTGTCACAATTGGGCCATAAAACGGCGCCATAAAATAAGGGCCATTTGGTGTACCGTAATAACCCAACACTTCGTTGAAATCATCTTGTTTACGGTGCATCCCCATCATGTCAGCTACATCGACTAAACCCAGTAAACCTATGGTGGTATTAACCGTAAAACGACCGCCGGCATTAGCAGCCCATCCCCACTTTCCTTGTAAGGTATTATTCACCAGAGAGCTAGGTTCCTCTAGGTTATAAACAAAATTATTAACACCCGTTCTGACTGGATTAGGAACATAGTCTTTATAACCATGGGCAACTGGGCGAATAATATACCGATCTAAAAACAGATAGTTAAAGTCCCACATTGTGCGGTTAACTTCTTCAAATGGATCGCGAGGATCATTGTATTTGATTTCGACCGCAGGACGTGATGATGTGGCAACTTGAGGTGCTTCTGCTTCGGCATACACGGGCATGCTAACGGCAACAAACACCTGAAGTAATATCCATTTATACTTCATATAATTCTCTTTAAAATGACAAAAGGTACTACTCAACAAACTGCTATTTTTGTCTTTTTTATTAAAGCAATTTTTGTTCAAGTCGATATAATTTAGCAAGCAAGTGTAAGGCTGTTATTATTCACTATTTATCAGTCAGGCCTTACTCATACGTCTGTGTTATCAGCAATCATTCACTGTAATGGCAATAAAACCCTATATGTTACCCTAATAAGGTAACAGGGAGCTAAGGATACTGTGCCATTTGACAATATCAATCAAAAAATTGTAAATGTAGTTAATATTGTTCACTGACATGTAGATTGATTTCAATAGACAAACATGTTCGTTTGAAAGGATTTCTATGGCTGTACCAACAACGCTCCCTCAAAAAACGGTCAATACCGGCACAATAAAACCTGCAGATGCAAGTCCGCAGAAGTTGGCTGAGCGCAAACAAACTCAAACCGATAGTCCTTCTTTGCCAACAAAAACTTCAAATGACAAATCCGCGGTATCTAGCTCGTCGACCACTAAATCAGATTTAGCAGCCGTATTATTGCCCGTCAAAGTGTTACAACCACCAGCAAACGCCCAACTCGACGTCACCATTGAAAATCAGCAATATCAACTAAACAAGACCGCTGAACTGCAAAAATTATTACAACAGACAGCGCAAGTCGTTATAGCAAGCGATCACGCTAAACTTGTGGCTCGTGCCGTTTCCAGTGCAAATGTCCCCGTAGTCCAAACAGAAGTCATCAACAACCGAGCTACCACCCCTGTAATGTCAACGGCTTCTGCTGGCTCAACGGCCACATCACCCGCCCAAACAGTTACCACTCAATTAGTGCTTTTGGCACAACCCATTCAGCTTTCCTTACCACAAGGTCTTGAGGAACTGGCAAAGCAAAATGGTGTATCAACACAACAACTCGCAACGCTGGCAACCAGAACTCAAGGTTATCCTCTGCCTACAGCGATAATAGACCAAGGGAAATTAACTTTTTCTGGTGGCACAAGCATCCAATTATCGCCAAACACCGCGTTAAACTCAGGCCAATATTTAGCTAAGGTGGTGGTGCAGCATCAGCAATTGCAACTTGCGCTCACGCCAGTCATTGCTGAAATAACCGTTAATTTAACGAAACTCACCACAACGCCTCAAGCAGATCAGTCTGTTCAAGCAGCAAACATCATCATCACTAAAAATGAACCAGCACAAATCCTCAGCCAATTTCTAAAAAAGCTAGAGTCAACACCACTGCCTACACTTGATAATGCGGTAAAAGGAAGCGATACCCAACAAAAAACGCCTATTGAATTAACGCCTTTTTCAGCCAAAATCGGCCAAGATAGTGCTACAGTAAAAACCGGGGGGCCGGTAACACAACAACCTAATCCATCAGGACTATCATCTGAATCGAATCTCACTAAAACCACCAGCAATATGGCTCAGCAAGCCAATCTAGCCAAAAATGCTACCAACACGGTAGAGCAAACATCGTTATCGACAAAATCATTAGCGGAACAAAACACACCCAAAGCAAACACCGCTTCTGCGATAGACAATAGTGCAAAGAGCAATCCACCAAGCAATAATGCATTAAACAACAGCGCATTAAACAACAATGCATCCAACAACAACGCATTAAACAAATTGAACGGTGACCCTGCACCAATAGAAGTGCTGAATAAAGCGTTATCAAAAGCAGGCGCGATGCCAATAAAACAGCAGTTAAGCCAACAAGTCCCTCATAATCTGGCCAGTGAACTGTTTAAGCATTTGCCACAAATTAGCCCGCATCCATTAAGTGCATTAAGTGATCCAGCATTACTCAGCAGTGAGCTATACAGTTTAGCGGCGCTTAATCTTGCCCACACTCAGCTAGGTCACTCAACTAACTCACAACCCTCGCCTCTGTTTTCTGGTAGCGCTATCACAACTCTATTCCAGTTGTTATTAGGGGTGAAAACAAAATCAACAGGCTCAGGGATCAGCGATAAACTTCAGGCCCACCTTGCGCAGTTGCAACAACGGACCTTGAGTAAACTCAGTGCTAATTCAGGTCTGTTAGCCGCATTAGATAAGTTAGGAGGGGCAGACTCTTTGGCACAATTGGCTAACAGTATTGCGCTGTACCAACATGCAAGCACCGATCCCAATCAAGCCATGACTTGGTACTTTGCTCTCCCCTATTCAATCAACCAACGTGATGAACAGTTTGAAGGTAAATTTGAACAAGAAAATGATTCAGACAAAGATAAAAAAGCAGGATGGAAGCTACAACTCAAATTTAATTTAGCCCAAGGATCATTATTGATTTGTGCTCATAAGCAGGCAGATGTGCTTGATATCAAATTTAAAGGCAACAACCAAATGCTACTTACGAGAGTAGAACGTTTTAACCAAACACTGTCAGATAAAATTACACAAATTGGTTTTACACCAGGTAAGCTCACAACACAGTTAGCCCAAATACCAGCGACGTTATTACCCGGCGATCACTATTTAGTCAAAACCAGAGCTTAATAGAGAACATAATGAAAGATGACTCGAAAAAAATACAGCAAGCAGTTGCACTCAGTTTTGATGGTAAAAGTGCTCCTAAAATTACTGCTACGGGTAAGGACTTAGTTGCCGAGGAGATGATATTAATCGCTAAAGAAGCGGGGATCCATATACATCAAGATCCACACTTAAGTGAGTTTTTGCAGCTATTAGAATTAGGTGATGAAGTACCTAAAGAGCTGTATCTTTTAATCGCAGAATTGATTGCATTTGTGTATATGTTAGATGGAAAATTCCCAGAACAATGGGATAATCTTCATCAAAAAATTGTCGCTCAAGCATAACGCCATTCAGCGATAAAATTGTCAAACCTACATTATCTTAGGTTAATGCTGTACAAATTGGTAAATCAAACTCGCGGTGATAATTATGCCACCAACCCCCAATCCACCGAGACACAATCCAGCTAAACGATCTTGATCAAAATCAAGCCAATCATTAAATGCAGCATAATAACGCAGTGATATGCCATACAGTACAATGAGCGCTAAAGAGATAAAACTATACAAATAGTGCTCTGGATAGGCAAACGTCAGCAACGGAATAAATGCCAACAGGTAATCACAACCTTTTTGTTGTACGTCAGTTCGATACACAATGTACGTATCAATACACATTTGGATTGGAATATAGATGGCCAGTAAACCTAACAACCAAATGAAATCCATCACAGCTCCAGCATCGAACAGTGAGGGACTGTATCGCTAATATTGCAGCAAGTGATCCTGAAAAAAACGTTCTCGCCAATAACAATGTCATAAATAACAGAGATAAAAGGTACTGTTGAGTAAACTAATCGATGATGTATTGCAGAAATATAAAGGTTAAGAAATAGTTCGAAGGACATTGATTGCGTAAATTGAAAAGAAAGTTTTTTCATTACAAATCCATTTTATTAATGCGTATCCATTACACATTTTGGGGAAATAACGCTTAAAAAATACAACTAAAAAACTGAGTAAACTGGCAGCTCATTATCACAAATAACACATTAAAGAAACTATATTTCTGTACAGCAACAGCATCCAAACAACAATTCAAACAACAATTCAAACAACAATTCAAACAACAACTCAAAATAAAACTCGAATTAACAATTCAAAATTAACACTATCATATTAATTTCATTATCCACAAGGAGCCTATAAATAATTTTATACCTTGCTATCAGATAATAATCAATACTTTACAAATAAAATAATCGTTTAAATATTCAGTAATATTAGCCAACATTATCTTAAACAGTGAATACTATTGTTAGCATAGGAGTGATGATATAACTGAACGTCATAATGTGTTCCTTTTGGATATTTAAATTATGTTCTCATACCATCATAATGCGCACAACCTCATCAACAAACACCACTAAATATTGGCAGATACGAGTATTTATTTTATTTATGTAATTAGCCGATACAGATAGATTAACTGGACAGTTAACTCAGGGAATAGCGATGAAGACCAACCTTAAACTGATATCCATTGTGAGTATTTTTACGATCTTGCCTGCAAAAGCGCAAGTAGTCAGTTTTAATGATTACGGACCGTTACAGGTATATGCGCAATCACCGATGCAATCTATTAATCTTAGCCCACTTTTACGATCTGGCTTTTCGTTGCCCCAAGGTCAAAAAGAATGGTACATCACAGCCAATGCAGCCAGCGTCTGGTCAGAGTCAGATGAGTTATTAGCTGATTACTACCAAAATGCGATTAGCAGCGGCTTAAAATGGCAAATCACTGAGGATTTATTGTTTGATGCTAAATACACTTGGCAATTTAGCGGTGATAACCATTTAGACTCCTTAACAATGTGGTTTCACGATGCTTTTGGATTTGAGCAAAATGGTCGTAATAAACAAGCGAAACACCAAAGTCAGATCCATTCAGAAAAATACCATATCAATGTTGAAAACTTTAATGGTGAAACCCTCAATAATGCTCTTACTGCATACCTAGGCTATCAATTACTGCAAAATGAACACCATGGTATTTCCATCGGGGGAACCTTGTACTACAAGTATGTAGATTCAGGCCCATTTGTTGATGAAAGTTTCCAGCAAAGCGTACAAATCAATTACGGTTATCACAATAGCAATCACCATGTGAACTCGACTTTAGGAATGAGTTTCTTACACAATACAGAACCGTTATCGCAAAATGCCTTCGAATCACATTACTTAATGTTGGGGCTGGGTTACGAATATCGTAGAGGTAGGCACGGTTGGTTAGCTGAATATCATCGTTATGATGGCATGGTGAGTTGGGATAAAAACTTCTCAGAAGCCTCTAATGAAGCGGTGTTAGGTTATCGCTATTACTTCAATAGCAGCGCCATCGAATTCACTATGGTTGAGAACTTTTTAAACATGGATAACAGTGCTGATATAGCTTATGTATTAGGTTATCGGCATAAATTTTAGATCCTAGGTTCTAGAGCGCTACGCTTCTAGGGCGGACTGCGTCCTGCTAAGGACAGCTGAGCTGTTAAATGTAAATCGATAGCAAGCGATGAAAAGCGATATCAAGCGAACTAGATTCTAGTCATCTAGGCCTTTGGTTTTATAGCAGCGCAGCGCTCTAGTCGTCTAGACTCTAAGCTCTAAGCCTTTGCATTTATAGCATCTAGCCGCGAAGCGTACTAGCAGCGCAGCGTACTAGTTATCTAGGTGTTTCATTCTGCTAAACAACCTAACACTCTATTTCTGCCACGGTCTTTGGCTAAGTACAATTGTTTATCTGCCGCTTCAACTAAATTTTTATTCGGCATATCATACATTGGCACTACCGTTGAAACCCCAGCGCTTACAGTAACAAATTCAGATATTGGTGAATTTAAATGAGCTATTTTCAATGACACTATACTGTCAACAATTTGCTGAGCCACATAAGTTCCGCCAATTAAATCGGTGTTTGGTAGCACGCAGATAAATTCTTCACCACCATAACGCGCGACTAAGTCATAAGGACGATTAACGGTGTCTTGTATCTTCTGTGCAACGATGCGTAAGCACGTATCGCCTTCAGTGTGGCCATAAGTATCATTAAAGTGCTTAAAGAAATCGATATCCAATAAAATAATGGTCAATGGCTGTTTTTCACGCGCACATTGTAACCAACTTACAGGCAGCACTTGATCAAACTTACGCCGGTTAGCGACACCGGTTAATCCATCTAACAGTGCAATAGAGCGTAATAAATCAGTTTGAGATTTAGACATCATCTGATTTTTAATACGTGCTTTAGTGATAACCGGGTTAATGGGTTTATGAATAAAATCGACTGCCCCTAACTGAAATCCTTTAACCTCTTTAACTTCATCAAAATGACCGGTGACAAAAATAACCGCCACATCTTCGGTATCGGGATCTTGTTTCAAATGTGCACACACATCAAATCCATTGAGCATCGGCATTTCAATATCTAACAATACGATATCTGGTTTGACTTTTTTACACATATCAATGGCTTGATGACCATCGCGAGCCATATAAATGTCGTAATCCGCTTGCAAGAGTTGATGTAATATTTTGATGTTCACAACTTGATCATCAACTAACAGTATTTTACCTCTAACAGGCGCAGCACCTGAAATATACTCATCTATGAACACGCATCACTCCTTAATTATCGATTTTAATGTATCGACAGCATCCAAGAACTCAAGTTGGCTCACTTGGTTTTTTAATCTTAACCACTGTTTATCTGGCACCACGTTGCTTAACAGGCGCTCAAGGTACTCAATGGCATCTAAATTTTGATCAACCAATAATTCCATTAATCGATCGGTTTTATCCGCGTCTATGCTTTGTATCGGCAATACAGCGCTATTATCAAGTGTGCGATTGGTTAATACAGCACTTTCATCTGGAAATAGAGTATCTAACATATGCAGGCTATCATTTATCTGGCCTTGCATTTGGCTTAAACAAGCATCTGAATCAACATTAACAGCATTTTTTATATTGTGCTCTAGTGTGGCAGCAAAAGCTGCCAGCCGCTTAGCACCAATATTGCTCGAAGTGCCTTTAATTGTATGGGCAATACTACTGATAGCATTGTCATCTTCGAGTGCAAACGCTTGCGTAAGTAATGATAATTGCTCTGACATTTCTGATGCAAAATGATGTTTCACATCAATGAAAAAGGCAAGTTCACCACCAAAACGACGTAAAATAGAATCAGGATTTTCGATAATCGCATCATCGTCGCCATCATTACGCACCTCAGGTAACGCAACAGGCGGATTATTAACAGTTGAATGATAATAAGCACTATTATCTTGGCCTAGCAGGTTAAGTATACAAGGTAACAAAAGTGTCATGTCTATCGGTTTACCGATATGATCATTCATCCCCGCTTCTAGGCATAATGTTTTATCGGCAAGCGATGCGTTAGCCGTCATCGCTAAAATAGGTACATCATTAAATCGGCCATCGGCACGAATAATACGTGTTGCTTCAAGTCCATCCATTACCGGCATTTGCATGTCCATAATAACAATATCAAATTGATTATTTGACTTAGTGACCCAATCAACACCCTCAATACCGTCTTTAGCCAATGTAACAATCGCACCTTGTAGACGTAATAATTCATCAATAACTTGGCGATTAAGCTGATTATCCTCAACCACCAGAACCCTGGCACCTTTTAATGCTAAATTAGTTATTTTTCTAGATTGTATTGGCTGTTCTAAGCCATGAATAGCTCGGTAAACCGACTCGAGCATCAAGTTCGCCGTCACAGGTTTGGTCAACATACTCACAAAAGGCTGTTGGCGATATTGTTTAGTTTGTTCCATCACCTCTGCACCATACGCGGTCAGCATAATAATGGCCGGAGCTTTACCTGCCGGAAACATCGCTTGAATATGATTGGCGGTTTCTAAGCCATTCTTATCAGGCATGCGCCAATCCATAATAATCACATCATAATGATTGCTAGCATTTAAGCTTTGATCAATAAGATTGATAGCCTGCTTGCCGTTATGAGCCTCATTAACATAAGCACCATGGACCATTAAGGTTTTGGATAAAATTTTACGGCTCATCTTACTGTCATCAACAATCAGAATATTCTTACCCTGTAAGTCGATATCTAAATCGTTATTCTTTATTTCAACAATATTAAACGTCAAATCAAACCAAAAGCGACTGCCCTTGCCAACATGACTCGATAACGTTAATTCACCGCCCATTAACTCAACTAAACGTTTAGTGATTGCTAATCCCAATCCTGTACCGCCGAATCGTCTTGACGTAGAAGACTCTGCTTGGACAAAACCTTGGAAAATTTTACTTCCTTGTTCAGGACTGATTCCGATACCCGTATCGGTAATCGAAATGGTTAAATTCGCTTGGTTAGCAATACATTCATTGCAGTGTACACTGACAATAACATGACCTTCTGAGGTAAATTTAATCGCATTACCCGCAAGGTTTAACAACACTTGGCGCAAACGAAGTTCATCACCTTCAATAAGGTATGGAATGGCAGGATCTAAATCAAAAATAACTTCTAAATTTTTACTGTGTACATTGGTTGCTAGCATCACCGCTAGCTCACGCATTAACGTTTCCAGTTGAAACGGATGCAAATCAAGTTCTAACTTACCAGCATCAATTTTAGAAAAGTCTAAAATATCATTTAACAGCCCTAATAATGACTTCGCAGCTATTTCAGCCTTAGAAACATAATCAGCTTGCTGACGACTCATATCAGAATGTTGAATAAGTTGTAGCATGCCTAATACAGCATTCATTGGAGTACGGATTTCATGACTCATATTCGCTAAAAATTGAGATTTAGCTGCACTGGCTGCATCTGAAGCTTGTTTCGCTAACCGCAAGGTTTGCTCTAACTCGCGTTGCTCAGTAATGTCGCGGTTAATCCCGACCACACGCACCGGTTTACCTGATTTATCGTAACTAATATGGGCACCAGCATGAATATAGCGGATCTGATTCGTACTGGTAATGATCCTAAAAGTAGGATCGTAAGGAAGGTTTAAGTCAATGGCTTGTTTTAAAGCAAGTTCAGCCATAGCAAGATCATCTGGATGGACCCGTTTTTGCCAATGTTGGTAACTTAATTCCTCTTCCGTAAGCGCTAATGGATAATCGTACATGGCAAACATACGATCGTTCCATTGCAAACGATTAGTGTGAAAATCTAAATTCCAAATGCCTAACTCAGCCACCTCAGCCGCTTTAGACAGTTGGTTACTGGCTGATACTAGTTCTTCTTGTTGTTGAAGCATCACATCAATATTAACCGCTACCCCTAAATACCCAATTATCTCTCCATTTTGATCGCGCATAGCGGATACCGACAACGACACTTGGCATTGAGAGAAATCTTTGCGGACATACGTCCAAGTACGCGTTTCAGGCCCTTGTACTCTTGGTTTATACACAAACACGTCAAAAGCAATAATATCTTCGCCAAATTCTTTGGTTAACTGTTTACTGCGTTCACGGATCTCTGAAGGTAAATGCCATATTGCAGGGCTTTGCTTACCCACTATCTCTTCAGCTTGATAGCCAAGTAATAACTCGGCACCGCGATTAAAAATATTAATAATACCGTTATTATCGGTGGAAATAATGGCTATTTCTGATGCAGCTGCAAGCACATTGGTAAGTAAGGAAGCCAGTTCATTCTTTTCAAGCTGGGTATTCTTACGTTCAGTAATATCAATTCGCAGTGCAAAGCAGCGTTCAAGGTTATCGTCCGCATCCATCACAGGCGCAATGACCGTATCAAACCACTTAACATTACCCTGACTATCATGGTTACACACTTCATCATGCCATGTTTTACCAGCATTAATGGTTTGCCACATATTGGCCCAAAAGGCATCATCATGCTGGTTAGATTTCAAAATTGAATGCTTCTGACCGATCATTTGTTCACGAGTAAATCCAGATGCTAAACAGAAATAATCATTTACCCCCAAGATAACGCCGTCTTTATCCGTTTCAGAATAAAGCAGCTGCTGGTTAATATTATCAAGTAAGGTTTTATTTTCTGACAGTGCTTGCTGTAACGCCTGAGTCCGCTCGGTAACTTTACGTTCAAGGTTGGCGTTAATATTTAAAATTTGCTTTTCAGCATTCAGCTGTACCGTAATATCTCGAATAGTCTGGCTAACGCCGATTATTTTGCCAAATTCATTATAAATAGCCAATGAGGTCATCGACGTCGACAGTAGTGCATTGTCTTTTCGTTTATGTTGGCTAACAAAGTTTAATAACGATTTACCGCTAAGGACCTGATTAAACTTTTCAGCTTCTGCATCATATCCATCGTTAGGAACAATGAACGTTGTTTTCTTGAGCCCAATAACCTCATGTTTTTCATAACCAAAAATCGTTACTGCGCCATCATTCCAACTGGTAATAACACCATCACAGTCAAAACTAATAATCGCATCAAGCGAATGTTCTAAAATATTGGCACGTCTTTCATTATCTTCCAAAATTAGGCGCTTACGACCTAATGCGTAGCCGTAAAAACCAATAAGCCCGCCCAATAACAAACTAACAATCGCACCATAACTAAACATAATATTAGGTGAACTTAAGTGTAAACCACTGACAAACTCGGGATAAGCTACTAACGATACATGCCATTTACGCCCAAATATTTCGCGATATAATGTAACTGAATAATCCGATAACGGATTTACATCATCTACATGGGTTTCATAAAACACGACATTATTTTCAATATCAGTCACATCATTGATCAATAATTTTGTAGTCTGACGGGATAAACTGATCTTATCAAACACTTCATTGGCAACTAATGGCGCATAACTCCAGCCAAAAGCTTGTTGCTCCCTTAATGCTTCGGTTGATGGGGTAAAACCAGTACGGTAAATGGGCATTAAAATGAGAAAGGCTTGTAACGGATTACCTGTTGCTTGCACTAACGTGATCGGCCCCGTTAAGCGCACTTCACCAGTTAAATACGCTTGTTGTGCGGCGTTTTTGCGGTTTTGCTCAGAGGATATATCCAAACCGACAGCAGCAAGATTACGCTCAATGGGTTCAATATAGTCAATCAAATACCGTTCATCATCATGAGGATTAAGCTGACGCACACTGTAATCTGGCCAATCATCAAGTTTAGCTTTGGCAACAAAATCTGCTTCATCGGCTACAGGAACACGTCGGATATAACCAAACCCACGAGCGCCAGGAAATTCACTCTCAATATCACGCGTTAAGCTATATTTTCTAAAAATTTCGCGGGTTATTTTGTCTTCACCGATAGTGGAAACGGCACCTCGAGCACCTCGTAAACCATATTGATATAAAACGATACGATCAATAATATTGTTAGCAACTTGTTCAGATACCGTTTCGAGAGATTGAGTAATGATGGTGTTATTTTGATTCTTAACACTTAAAGCAGTAACAAAACTAATGACTAAGCCAAAAGCAAATACTCCAATACCCAATTTAAGCGCATTTTTATAACTAGATAGTCTGGTCATTTTTATCATTAGTTAAGTGTCATAGGCATTAACTTTGGACGACAAAATAGTTTTTTACAAGCTAGACACTGAAAAATATAGTGTTTCTAAAATTTATTACTAATCTAGACCGCTACGCGGATAGTGCGCTGCGCTTCTAGGACGGACTACGTCCTACTAGGGACAGCTGCGCTGTTAAGCTTAGATGCTAGATTCTAGATTCTAGAGCGCTGCGCTTCTAGGGCGGACTGCGTCCTGCTAGGGACAGGTGAGCTGTTAAGATTAGATCCTAGATCCTAGATCCTAGATTCTAGAGCGCTGCGCTTCTAGGGCGGACTGCGTCCTGCTAGGGACCGCTGCGCTGTTAAGATGTTATAGAACCGAGTCAGCTAGAATCTAGTCGTCTAGGCTTTGCTTTTATAGCATCTAGCAGCGAAACATTCTAGTCGTCTAGGTTTTTGCTTTTATAGCATCTAGCAGCGTAGCGCTCTAGTCATCTAGGCTTTTGCTTTTATAGCATCTAGCAGCGTAGCGCTCTAGTCATCTAGGTTTTTGCTTTTATAGCATCTAGCAGCGAAGCATTCTAGTCGTCTAGGTTTTTGCTTTTATAGCATCTAGCAGCGAAGCGCTCTAGTCATCTAGGTTTTTGCTTTTATAGCATCTAGCAGCGTAGCGCTCTAGTCTAAGCTTTTGATTTTATAGCATCTAGCAGCGAAGCGCTCTAGTCGTCTAGGTTTTTTGCTTTTATAGTATCTAGCAGCGAAGCGCTCTAGTCATCTAGGTTCTTGCTTCAAATTATCAAACTCTAACGCCCAACTGTCGTTTCGGTTAATGCGTCAAACTGAATGATATAATAGCGACCATCACTTTTGTCTTGCTGGTTATTGACCGCTGGAGACTGATGTAACTTATTCACCGTAACTAACAACTTACCATCAGCCGTAGTAGAAAAGCCGTCAGACCAACTGAACTTGTCATCATCTTGATACAAAATATGATATTGACGATCTGTGTCGATATAACCGACAGCATTATGGCTTATGTCAGTAACATAAATGTTGCCGCCATTATCAATGGTGATGCCATCGCTAATCGGTTTATTGGCATAAAACTCCACTTTGCTGCGTAACATATTGGCCGATAATTTAGCATCCAGTAGATATTGAGTGTGCACCCGATATAACTTCTCACCACTCAATGCACCAAAATAAACCCACTCGTTGTTCAGATCTACGGTCAGAGAATCAACCCCTATACGAATAGGCTGGCCACCGATAGATAAAGTATTGCCATTAATCACCGTATCAACATCTTCGGGACGGGTATAAACGCTGCCATCTAATACTCGTCTTGCTGTGCCACTCGTTAAATCAACCACAATTAATGCCGCATTACTGCCACCAGCAGGATCGGTGATATAAACCGTTTCGTGCTTTCTATCGACCGCAAGATCATTTAAAAATGAATTACTGGGCAATACTGACGCAGTTAAAGATATTGTTTTGTATAGGCTGTTTTGTTGAGTATCCCAACCGATAAGTCGCCCGACACCATCAGCGGAAGCGGTTTCAAGCATCCATAAAATACCCTGTTCATCAATTACCACGCCCAAAACAGGATTAAGATTTTGATTAAATTCTGTATTGGGATAATCAACGATAGAGCCATCTTTTTTAAGCTCCACAATTCTCGAATCAACACCGTAAAAGTGATGATTACTCATGAACACTCGCCCTGTAGACGACACGGCCACATTACCAGGAGGATGCTGGCTATCTAGCTCGCGAAACACCGAATAATCAGCGGCAAACACTGGGCTGGTTAATAGGCTACTCAGTAAAACCAAAGACGCAATCACTCGCGCTTTAGATAACAACACTATTTTAGGTAATACGTTCATTCTAGATGCCATCACGGTTTTAGATTCAAATAAGCTTTTAAACATCATAAATCAGATCCCTACAGTGCTTTTAATGAGCTAATGATATCTTCAGGATCAAGACGGTAAGTATAATCAGCATCAACAAATGCTTTCACAATGGTGCCATCTTTGGCTACTACGAATGTCGCAGCAAGCGGAAAATCAAACTGTTCAGCACCATTATGTTTCTCAACTTCGACACCAAATTTCTTATAAAGATCACGAATTGAATCAGGTAACGTAAACACCAGTCCAAGCGCTTTGGCATACTCGACATTCACATCTGACAATACATCAAACTCAAGCTCATTTTTCTCTGCCGTTGAAAGTGACATATCAGGTAACTCAGGCGTAATAGCCACCAGTGTTGCCCCTAACTGTTTAAATTCAGCAAGATGCTGCTGATAGGCACGCAAGGCTAAATTACAATAAGGGCACCAATTGCCACGATAAAATGTCACCACAACCGGTCCATTGGCTAACAAATCGGTTAAATGACGGGTAACGCCCAATGCATTGGTTAACGAAAATGCAGCCAGTTTATCGCCAGCCTTAGGCGCATTATCAATAATGCCGGATAACTTCAGATTTAAGGTCGCATCCGACATGATCGCCAATACCTCTGCAGGTAAGTTGGCTGCAGAGGCATCTCGTTTTTCAGTCAGTTGAGTGGATAATGACATAATGGCTTCTCAGATTATCTTGAATTTTCATTCAAGATAATCAAATCATGTCAACAACGCAAGCAGTTTTTGAACAATCATTCAAGTAGTGGTATTATAGCGTCAGTAACGATTGAGGATCGATGTCATGGCAAAGAAAAATTTTGAACGAGCGGACGTATTAGATAAGGTCATCACCCTATTTTGGCAAAATGGTTATGCCGCATCGAGCATTCAGCAAATCACTAAAGCCACCGGATTAAAACCGGGTAGCTTATATTATGAATTCGATAGCAAAGAAGGCTTATTCCAAGCAGCCTTAGCACGCTACGCCACCTTTTCGATTGAGGCGATTCACCAACTGATGCAACAAGCTGACGATGTCAAAGCAGGTATTAGACAGATCCTCGACAACATTGTCGAGCAGTCAAAGTCTTGTGATTACTGTGGCTGCTTCTTAATCAAAACCCAACTTGAACTCGCCTCTCAAGGCAACGAGCTATACAAATTTGCCTCATCACAATTAACTGAGATTGAGCATGTATATCAACATTACCTAAGCCAATTATTTGAGCCTGAAACCGCTAAAGCCTATGCAGCTCAACTGATGACCGTCACATTTGGGATCCGCATCTACGGCTATCAATCAGAATCAGCAGCTACCCAAACCAACACAATCAACGCGCTACTGCCATGGTTAAAGGAAGAGTGTTAAGCCTGTGCATTACCCAGTATATTGAGAGCTCCCCCCTGCTATCACGGGACTGAATGTGGACAGTTTAACCACATTGTTATTAATGATAACAACGGTATCTTAGTGCAACAGTTTACCTATGTAAGTGGTCGCTCAACGTCAAACTTTCCAATGACCACATTATTTTGATTAGGCCATTTTGCGCACGTTGCCCACTCGTAAAAAAACAGCCTCGCAATGCGAGGCTGTTTAACCTTAAGTAACCTCAACTCGGGTTAAGAGGTGGGGTATGTAAGGCAAAATGACAATATTCGGCCTATTTAATATCAAACTTGTCATTTGTTTTGCTAGCAAGGCGCATAGACGCATCAATAACTAACCTGAACTCGGGATAAGGAATGAACTTAGCTATTTAAAATCAGCATGTTAACCAAGCTCACTTTCAAGCTTGTCATTTGTTATGCTAGCAAGGCGAATTGACGCGTCAATAGCTAGCCTATAGTAAGTCGATTCAACACAGTTAGCAGGACAAAGGGCTGTTTGAAACGCGTTTATTATCCCGAGCTCAGGTTAACTAGCCTATTGCAAGTCAATGCAACACGGTTAGCGAGACAAATGGCTGTTTGATAACCGCTTATTATCCCGAGTTGAGGTTAAGTCACTACTGTTTTTTTGTCTCAGGGTAGATACTGTTCCACCACTGTGGTTCATCTTTTAACTTCATATCAAACCATGCCATAGTGGTATTCCACCAATCAAAGCGGGCTTGGCGGCTATTGATGTGATGGTCTTGGTCGTTAAACTCAACCAACTCAACTTCTTTGCCTAATAGTTTAAGCGCGGTGTACATGTAATGGCTTTCACCTACAGGTACGTTGGTGTCAGCATTACCGTGAATAAGTAATAACGGCGTGGTAATTTTGTCTGCATGGTATAGCGGGCTTTGCTCTACATAGAGCTCTGGATTATTCCACGGAAAACTGCCGCGACTGGCCACGCCAGAATAACCATAACCCCACCAGCCATGGCCCCAGTAAGACGACAAATTACTGATCCCCGCATGCGACATTGACGCCGCAAATATATCGGTTTTTGTCGCCAAATACATAGTCATAAAGCCACCATAAGATGCGCCCATATTGCCCACGCGTTTAGCATCAACCGACGGGTACGCATTTAAGAAAGCTTTAGTGCCCTCGATAATATCGTCAGCGCTGTACTTGCCCCAGGCATTCACATGACGGCCACTAAAAGCTTGGCCATATCCGGTTGCACCGTTTGGTTGCACAACATACACAACATATCCCTGGGCTGCCCATAAATTAAATGGCCAACGCCCGGTAAAATGACGCCCTACAGGTGAGGTGCCGCCATAGTAATACACTAATGCGGGGTACTTTTTACGGGCATCAAAATCGGCAGGTAAATAAACACGGCCATCAATGTTATGTCCATGAGTATTAGTAAAATCAAAATCTTCAATTTTACCTAAACGCGTGTTGGCATAGCTAAGTTGTTGACTATCAAACAGCAACTGTTTGCGGCTTGAATTAACCGCCATTTTATAGGCTTTTTGCGGCGCAGTGGCTGAGGTACCTGCAAATACTAATGTTGGTGTAGATTGCTCAATGGCAACACTAAAGCCGTCTATCATATCCACACCGGTGTCTATTCGATTAAAGCGTGTTTTGCTTTTATCAAATAAATACAAAGGTGCACGGTCGCCTTCGGTTACCGTCACAATTAAATCATCATTTTCAAGCTTGGTGATGCTGCCTATGGAAGGATCAAACGCTTTACTGAGTGCACTGACATTGCCTTTAGCATCACGCCAATATAACTGACCATCATAATCGTTCACTTCAATATTAGGATCTTGTATTCCTATGCCGTCCATAAAACGCGGCCCAGCGGTAATGTACATGCCGTCATCAGCATATAGTGCACTATTAAAACTGCGATACTCACCAATAATGGTTTCGCTTAAATCAGCTAACGTCAGCTCAATAAGCTGTGTTACACCATGGGCGGGCTGTGCATAATCCACAGGCGAGCGCGTTAACAATAGTTTGCCTTTATCTGCATTACTGTCTAGCAAAGAACTGCTGACGTTGTTGTCTGTAAGTTGACGAATAAAGCCCGAAGCAACATCTACTTGATAGAGTTGACTGTTATTACGCCAATAACTCCAGCGGTCTTCTAATGCTTGAAAACGTTTTGATGTCGCTTTCTCATCGGCTTTAAAAGGCTTTTCCCAGCTAAATAACACAGTGTTACCTAACCACTGTAAACCAGACACATTGTCCATATCAGTCGCGACAACGTTAATGCTCAAATCAGTAACAGTGAATAATTGAATTTGTTTGTTAGCCACAAAGACGAGTTGTGAAGAGTCGCTTGACCAAACCGCACTGCTTGGGCGGTTATCTTGCCAGCGGTATATCACGCTGTTGTCCGATAATTTACGTAACTCGGTCATTTGAATTGGCGTATCGCCTTGGCTAGCCTGGTATTCAATGGTTGATTGCAGTAGATATTTACCATTAGGTGACAGGGTTAAGCCACTGATCACTTTGGCATCAAATAACTGCTGGGCAGATACTCGCTGTGTTTTTTGTGCTGTAAAGTCGAGATTATCAACTTCACTTTTGCCCTGCCAATCGAGGCTAAAAGACACGTCTTTTTGTAAGCCATCGGCAAGCAACATGAGTTGATAATCACCGTTAGCGAGTTCAAGCTCGACCTTGTCTGCTGATTTCACTAACTGGCCATTAAGATACACCTGCGGATTATCGAGCCCTTTAACGGTTAATGTACCTTGGGTAAATCGCTGTGTAGAAACCGGTAAACGATAAGCTAACCACCCCTCTCCTTCGGCTTTCGATGTACCGGCTTGCCAGGAAAGCGCTTGATTAAATACCCTCACCTTACTGGCCTTATTGGCTTGACTGAGCTTTGCCACTACATTGGCACGCAAGGCATCTGCCTGAGCACTTTTAGATAACGCCGTGGCAGAGGCTTGTGTCACAGGGCCAATGCGCTCAATGTATTTGGCGTCAATTCCCACCCCGTGAGCAATGCCCGAAATGGCCATCGCTAAACTGGTCAATACCAGAGAAAAAGCTTTCATTACATGTCCTTATATTTTTAATAAACCCGTGCGTAATAAACCAGCGTGTAATAAACCCGTTTTTAATACACCCATTATTGGTAATAGGTCACTTAGTCAGTTGTTCTTAATAAATAGTGCTTCGTTAGTTGTTCTTAGTTGGTTGTTTCTTCTTATTCGAGTCACTATGCCTATTTTCTGTAATCGCTGAGGTAAACCAGGTTTGTGGTGTCTACCGGGCCTTGTTCAAAATCCAAATCTTGTAACCAGGTATCGATAAACACATCGTTAGCAAAAAAGTGGCTACGGCGCCCTTTTGCATTTCGAGGGAATTGTCCCATAAAGGCGCTAAATTCAATAAACTGATTGGGCATTAACAACATTCCATCTTTATGACATTGTTGATCTAAGTGCCAGGCAACTTCGTTTAAATGCCCTTGTACGCTACGATCACCTCGCAGATGAAATGCACAGGTAGTAAATTTATCGTGATATCGTGCGATGGCTAAGTCAGCCTCAACACTATCCACGCCTTTTTTATTGGCTAAAAACATAAAATTAGACACCATCATTTTCTCAAACATATTGAGAAAATCAATTTCATCACCCTTTTTTGTCGCCAAAAATGTCAAGCAATAGCGGCTAACATAATCCATCACTAATAAGTATTTTTTGCGCTTAACGGTGACACAATGCACCACCCAATGCCATTGAATGCCATCGTGCTCATGCGGTTCAACATCTAAAGGGAAAACAGGCGCCGCGACTGATTCAGCAATGGTTTTGTGAGGTGCAGCCTCTAAACAAGACAACACTTCGCCTTTGCGAGTGACACTAAAAAACTCTGCAGCCGCTTTGGTACAGTTAAACACTAACATCAGCAATCCATCGAACATAAGCCAGAAATTGAACTGATTATATCAACAACAGGATATTAACGACCACTACACAAGGTTAATTAACGCCAAATATCATGCTTAGTTTGTAAGCGCTTATTATCAGTAGCATTGCTCGTGAGCACCCGCCCTGTTTGCCATCGCATGATAATGGTTATCTCGCAAAATACTGTATCCACTGCTAAGTTAACGAGGTACTCATCCAATTCAAGGATTAACATGCAGATCATTCACCATGGCGCGGTTAATGGAGTAACGGGGTCTTGCCATCAGCTCGACATTAACCCACAACACCCAAGCAGTTACCTTATCGATTGTGGCTTATTTCAAGGGGCTGAAACCGCAGGTCAAAACTCAGCGGATCAATTGCAAATAGACTTCACTATCGACAATATCAAAGCGTTAATCGTCACTCATTGTCATATCGATCATGTTGGCCGAATTTCCTATCTACTCGCAGCAGGCTTTAATCAACCCATTTACGCCACTACGGCAACCGCGTCGTTATTGCCATTAGTGATTGAAGATGCATTAAAAGTGGGCGTGACTCGCGATAAAAAGCTGATTCAAGCGTGTTTAAATCAGCTCAACAAACTCATTGTGCCGATAGATTACAACCAATGGATTTCACTGCCTGTTAATCTGAGTTCCAATGCGACTCAGCCTGTTAATCAAATTAAACTCAAATTTAAACCTGCGGGGCATATTCTTGGTTCAGCCTATGTCGAGCTTGACCTAAAAGGGCCGAATAACAAACATCGAGTGGTATTTTCAGGTGACTTAGGCGCAACCTATGCACCTTTAATTCCCAGCCCTAAAAGCCCTTACCGAGCAGATACCTTAGTCATTGAATCAACCTACGGCGATAAAAACCATCAAGGCCGCAAAGATCGCAGCAAACAGCTTAGGGGGATTATTGAAAAAGCGGTACAGGACAATGGCGTGGTATTAATCCCTGCATTTAGTATCGGACGTACACAAGAGTTGCTCTACGAGTTTGAACACATCATTTATCGTAATCAACACAACCCCATGTGGCAAAATATCGACATTATTGTCGACTCCCCCATGGCAGCAAACTTCACCCAAAAATACAGGGAATTTAAGAACCTGTGGGACAAAGAGGCTAAGCGAAAACTTAAACAAGGCCGTCATCCGTTAGATTTTGAACAACTCACCACCATCGACAGCCATCAAGATCACTTGGCGGTGATCAACTATTTAGATTCGGTCAATAAGCCCGCAATCATCATTGCCGCATCGGGCATGTGCACGGGAGGCCGAATTAGCAACTACCTTAGCCGCTTTTTACCCAAAGCCACTACCGACGTATTATTTGTCGGCTACCAAGCTAAAGGCACCACAGGTCGAGACATACAAGAATACGGACCTCAAGGCGGATACGTGTATATCAACGAACAAAAGATTGATATTAACGCCACGATTCACACCATCAGTGGTTACTCCGCTCACGCAGACCAACACAACCTCATCAATTTTGTTAAACGCATGCACCACAAACCTAAACATATTCGTATTGTTCATGGCGATGATGAGGCTAAACAAGCGTTGGCCTCAGCATATCAAGCATTGTTACCCATGGCAGAGATTGAGATCGGTAAAGCCTAACAACACCAAACGGCAATCAAAAACAGTTCACCGGTGTGAGATGACAAGTTAATGACCAAATTTAACTCTGACACCTGCGTTAGCAATAAACCCATCATTACGTGACCAGATATCAGTAGTCCATTGGCCGCTAGGCGATCTATTAGGCAGTAACATAGGATGTTCATCGGTTTGTTTTACATCGAGTAAGTTTTCTAAGTTAATAAACCAACTGACTCTGCCAACAGTAATTTCGCCCATTAAACCAAGATGCCAATAAGGATTGGTTTCATCAATATAAGGGTTATCGTTAACGTTTTGAGTGCCGGTATAATAAGCTTCAAAGCCCGCTCTAAAATTGCTATGTTGCTCCCACATAGCGACAAAACCACCAGAGTGACGTGGTGTTAAGGCAATGGCTCTTCTGCCGTCCCCGTCGGGTGACACTTCAGTTGCATCTAGATACAAGTAACTTGCGGTCAACTTAACATCGCCTAAATAGTAACGCAGCAACACTTCAGAACCACGGATCTGACTTTCGCCGGGTGCATTAACCAACCTAACAGCGTCTAAGGAACCATCGTTATTGGCAGAGAAAGCCTCTAAACCCGTGACGTTATCCACATTCGAGCCAAACAAGGTCAAACTCGTTTCCACATCATCAAAGGTATAACTCACATCAAGCGAAGCCGTTTTCGCGCGCTCTTCTTGTAAGTTGTCAATCGGCGCTAACCTTGATAATCCTGCAGCCTCAATCTCTTCAACAAACGGTGTAGGAGCAAAGTACCCTTCCCCATAAGAGCCTCTTATGGTTAAGTCACTTGGGCGATAAAGCACCGACACTCTTGGGCTAAATTGAGTACCATATTCACTGTGATCATCAATGCGCGCACTGTAAGAAGTGGTGATTTGGTCTGTCAGCTCATAATCAAGTTGAGCAAATGCACCCGGCACTTTATAAGAATAATCAAACTCAGGAAAAGTCTCAGAGGCAAAAATTTCAGACTGATAGGCTAAACCAACAACCCAATCACTGTTATCGGTATAACCTGCGATGCTATTTTCAAGTAAATAACTCTCGTGTTGGTCTTCTTCTATATCGGCACCATAAACATGCACATGATCTTGTACCATCGCCGATGCGCGAGTATTAAACGTCAGAGTCTCCAGTAACGGCATACTAAACACAAGGCCGCCATCAAGCCGGTCTGAATCTTGCGATTGCTCAAACGAAGTACCATCAGCGACCGTATTATCACCTAAAGTACCGCCAGTACGCTGCTCGGTCATAAACCCGCTAGTCACATACAGTGTTTGTCCTTCTTGCCCTTCCCAAAATAATCGAGGACGTACAGTGTATCGCTCATAACCTGCCAGATCGATCCAGCCGTCATCATCTATATCTTGCTTGTCTTGATAATGAGCACCTGCCGTCACCGACCCTTTTATATTCTCGCTCAATGGCGACTCAAAATAGGTGGTCACATCCTGACCATCGCGCGTGGTTGCATTGACCAACACTTCACCGCTTAATTCATCACCAGGCGTTCGAGACACAAGGTTAATGACCCCGCCGAGTGCTGAACCACCATAAAGTGATGACGCCGAGCCTTTAATAATTTCAACGCGACTTAAATCAGTCGGCGGCACTTGCAACAAACCAATCGATCCTGCTTGATTACCGTACAACGGTAAACCATCGGCCAATAATTGGGTATAACGACCATACAAGCCTTGTAGGCGAATATTAGCACTGCCTAACGCAGGTGAAGTTGTTTGTAACCTTACCCCACCCGTTTCTGCCACTAGCATAGAAATATTACCCGGTCTCATCGCTGCTTTTTCTTCAATCTCTTCGCGGTTAATGACCTCAACTCGAATAGGTTGTTCATCGGCAATTCGCCCAGAGCGAGTGGCTTGTATGACAATGGTTTCCATTTCTTCTTCGTGTTCATGCTCGTGTTCATCGACATCCACTTTTGGGGCATCATGCTCAGAATGTTCATGGTTTTCAGTCTGGCTCTTACTGTCATTCTCACTGTGATTTGCACTCTGTCCAGACGTATTTATCGAGTCGTCCACCACACTGGCTTCACTCACCCCAATAACACCTAGCGACAAAATTAATGACGCCGCAGAATAACTCAACATACAACTTCCTTTTAACAACACATTACCGAAAATGATATGCTTAAGCTTAAAGGTTACAGCCACTGGAAGGTCAATATGAAAATAAGTGAATTGGCATCAATTGCCCAGGTATCGGTTAAAACCATCCGATATTATGAGCAAATTGGTTTACTCTCTCCGCCAATCCGTACCAGTAATGGCTATCGTCATTACCAACAAAAAGACATTGAGACATTAGTGTTCATAAGACGATGCAGAGAATTAAACATCGGACTCGATGACATCAAGCGCTTGGTTGATACACAACAAGACCCAAAATCGTCGTGCGCACTAGTCGACAATATCATTGCCGAACAACTTGCCCGCATTCAACAAACCCAGCGAGAGTTGGCATTACTAGAACAATCATTAGCGGCACTCGCGAGCTGCTGTAAAAGCCATCAGATCAAAGATTGCAGTATTTTACAAACGCTGAAATCGGTTTAAGTGAATTAAAACAGTACCTTACAGATACCGTTAGCAAAGGCAATGGGGTAATCCAGTGAACATTTGCAATGAGTGTTCGCCTTTCGGGAGCTAACGATTTTCGATTTTCCAGCATGTGGAAAACTATTTTGTTAACTGAGTGGGGTCGTGAGATAACGAATTTCGATTTTCCACTATGTGGAAAACGCTATTTTGTTAACTGAGAGGGTGTCGTGGGATAACGAATTTCGATTTTCCACTATGTGGAAAACGCTATTTTGTTAACTGAGTGAGGTGCTGAGATAACGAATTTCGATTTTCCACTATGTGGAAAACGCTATTTTGTTATCTGAGAGGGTGGCATTGGATAACGAATTTCGATTTTCCACTATGTGGAAAACGCTACTTTGTTATCTGAGAGGGTGGCATTGGATAACGATTTTCGATTTTCTGCTTTGGGCTTTTTGAGGACAATCTAGCGCGGAACTCATCGTGGAGCGGGTGGTGAAGCACCTAATGAAGACTCCGAATACATTAGCGCAAACCAACCTCGTTATCGACAATATCATTTGCAATAACGAGGCGGACCATACATTTTTGTGTCTGTTGTTTAAGTTAATTGCCAAGGTTCTCTAGGTATTTAACGAACGGAGCAAAATCACCTTTGTCAGCTTCCTTAAGGCAAGAGATATAAGCTTTGCGCTCTTCGCTCACTTTCTCTAGGTTGCCCTCTGCCCAGTTAAGCGGTGGCTCTTCTAGTAAAACCATGCGAACAACATCGGTAAATATACGCGAGTGCCTGCCGTTACCATTTGGGAAAGGGTGAATCTCAACAAGCTTGTGCTGTATGCGAGCGCTGAGCTCTAGATGTGAGTAGTGTTTGAACTTTACCCAGCACTTGGCATCTTCTAGAAAGTTGTGGAGCTTGGGCCTGATTTGGAAGGGATCACAGCCAATGCTTAACTCTTTGTTTCGAGTGGCCCCAGCCCAGGTCCATACATCACCAAATAGGTGCTGATGGAGGGCAAGAACGAACTCAGCCGAGAAAATAGAATCCAGCGTTAGGCCAGAGATACCACTAACCCATTGCTGGCCTGCTAGTATATTGGATTGTTCAAGTTCGTTAAGTTGTTCTCTTGTTGTTACGTGTGGGTGTTTCAACCCTTCCATATCATCTGGATCAAGTGGTGTAGCAGCTTCTGGTTCATCAATAATCAAAATACTTTGTCTTCCATATTTTTACCCCATAGCTTACGCCCACCGGCACGCATAATTTCTTCGGCTAGTTCATTTATTAAGATATTTTCTTTCTCTTTGCTAACTGATTGCGCCTCTAGAAACATATTTTTAGATGCTTTCTTTACTTCTATTGTCGCAATCATCAGCGCACGCTCTTGCATTATGTCAGAAACAGCCTTTTTAGGTTTTAGAGTGTATGAGAAGTCACAGTCTAGAGCTTCAGCCAGTTGCCTTAACTGATTTAGAGTTATGTCGCCATCAGCCTCGCGCCTTTCAAGGACTGAAATTCTATTTCTTGTCATGCCAGCTCTATCTGCTAGCTGGGCGCCTGACATATCCAGAGCTTTTCTTACTGTTCTAATCCAGCCCTCTTTAGGTATTGAGGGGATTAGCGTTCCCTTAACTGCATCAACCAGTTCTCTGTACTGTCTTAAAACCGTTTTCTTAACGGGTTGTTGCTTGTGCGGATTGCTTCGAAAAGAGTACATAGTAACCTCGTTTTCCATTGTTTATGTCTTAAGCATAATCGAAATTAGATACACTTTCCATTTTGCGTATTTCAATATGATGACACAAATTTGATATTTGTATCACATAATAGATACATAATATTTTGTATTGCATTTGTTTTGATTACAGATTAACAGTAAATGCATCTTAATTAAGATACATATTTTGTTAGGCGTATGAGATTATAGATACTAATTATTATTTTGTATCTTAAAAAGGATACATCAAATTAACTATTGTAATTGGATTAAGATACAAAAAACCACTTAATAGCGGCCTTTTTGTGCTTGAAGGCTAGCTGAGGTGAGTAGCTCGCGCAAGACAATGAGGTCAAGTGTTGCCTCTTATCACCCATTACTTTTTGTATTTTACAATCAGTACCCCCCCCAAAAAAACACAACTTGAGCCGTAGCTCACATTGGGGCGTGCGACGTGAGGTCGTATGAAGCGCTGTTCACCGCTTTTGAGTGAACCATCTGTATCACCAGATGAACCTAGGAACAATGGTTAAAGTCTGGCTTTATGGTTAAAGGGCTGTTTTATCTAATATGTCGAGAAAACCCCGTGATCCGAGCGTAGCGAAAGTCGCGGGGTTTTCTCGACATATTAGATAAATAACAACTTCGGGGAAATCCGTTAGAAATGAACCGCTGAGCAACCAGTATGATACTTTAATACTTGGTATGGCACTTTATTACTCGACCACAGTTAGTCGATACCCACCTGCCGCCTCAATAAAAAGTGAGAAATTTTTAGCGTGACCATCGGTTGCCGCTAATAGCCAAAACAGCACCTGAGACTTCATGAAGTTAACTCGATCTTGCTCTAAATTGGTGGAGCCTAATAAAGATGACATAATCTGCTCAATATCGGGACCGCCGTGGCTTTCATATTTTCTCGCTAGCGGAATGTTTAATGCTTGGCAAAAGTCCTCTTGGGGCAAACGCATAATCCATTTACAGTAGATGATGCCCGTGGCGTTGAGTCTAGTAAAGACAGGATGCTCAGCAAAGAGGAAATTCACCGTTGGCCTCTCTCTTTGTATAAACAGGGGCATAATATGGTACTGCGGCCAAAACCAGTTTTTACCTTCACCTCGGGCAAACGCAAAACCCGCTGCTGACGAGGTGGGTGTATTGCTGCTTAGGGTGATTGACGCTAACTAGGCGAGTTTGGCTATCACATGTTTGTACTACAGAAAGGGGCGAAACGGGACGCCCTATTAAAGTAGATCTTTGAGCCGGTTTAACAGCGCTTTACGGCTACTATTAGCCACAATGAAGCATTTGAAACTCTGTTCAAAAGCAGGACGATCCCCTTTGAACTGATAGGCTTCGTTCAGCTGATGCAAATCGCGTGATGCCGCATCGTAACCACTGGCGCAAGTTCGATCCGCTTGCTCTTGTGCTTGCTGCCAGCAGCGCTCACGCTGATTGTAGAGATCCGTCAACATTTTCTCTTTTTCCGCTTTTTCAATCGCCATTTTTTTGCGAGCGCTGCGGCTTGCTCCTGCTGTAATTGGCTTTGAGCTTGTTCAAAGTAAGAAGAAATCACGTCGGGGGTTAACCAATACTGATAGGTTTCGTCTTTGTTGGCAGATTCTTTTCGCGTCATCGCTAAGGCTTGATGACGGGTTAGCTGGCCTTGTTCAAAAAGCGTGCTTAATAGCGTGTTTTTCTCCGCTTCCGTGAGATTATGCAGCCACACATCATACTGAAATTGGGCTTGTTTTGCTTGGTGACGTGGTTGTTCGTTCAGTACCATCGCAAGTGCTTTAACCCAAGCTAAGGAAATATCATACAGCGCAGAAAAAGCCTGTAATTCCTCACTAAGATGCTCAAAATCGAATTGAATTAAAGGTATTTCCTCAAGTTCGTCATTACAATCTAACGCTTTGAGCCACATAAAGTACACAAGGCGCCAATTACCTTGGATTAACTCGCTGCGTAAACCAGCTAAATACTGGAAAAAGTCGTTAGCATTTTCATCGTCAAAATATTCATAATACTCCTCGAGGGAAAAAATCAGCAATTGCCATTCTTCACTTTCGTGTACATGAAACCCATCACGTGAAAAACCAAGTAACGCATCAGGAAGAGTTCCTGCTGGTAGCTTGATTAAGCATCGATTGTGCCCCAATCGGCATAGTAAAAACCAATGTCGAAGTATGTTAACATCAGCTCAGCGGGTTCTGCCTTTAAGTCACTGTAGGTGTAATACACCTGAAAGGACGTAGCGCTGATCTCAGCGCGGCTTGAAACGGTTCTGAGTGATTGGCGTGCCTTAGCATCCAAGTACCCATCCAATCGCTCGAATTTATAGTATTGATATTCGCTCACGATGACCTTGCTATGCGTTAATGGTGAATTGAAAGGTGTGTTTTAACAAAGGCTGTACCTGAACCACTCTGGCGACGGGTTCAGCGTTTAAATAACGTCTGGGGTCAATGGTCACAAATCCCCAAAACTGTAAAAATCGCTCAATAAAACGTGATTCAATGAGTATGCTTAAACTTCTTTCTGACGAGAAGTCATCTTCCGTAGGGAAAGACTGTCGTAAATCGGGGAATGCCGTCATAACCTCTTCAACCAGCTGATCCACACTGTTGTGGCTTTGAATACGCCACAGCATGAACAACCAAAAGGGTCGCAAGTCGATATTGTATTCAAAACCGTCCAAATACCCCCAGTTATATTTGCTGATTGCAGCTTCTAACATAAGTTTGAAAAATGCTTGTATACCTTCGGCCTGATACTGTTTTTGCGCTGATTTTTTCACATGGTAGCGGCCGCTGCGTCGATAAATAATGCCACTAATTTCGGCTAGCACTCTGGTGTAGTGCAAAGCATTAAACTTATCTTCGTTACTACCTGCAAACTCACTGATACTAATGTGACGATCGAATTGAGCAACGGCAAACTCAGGCAATAACTCACTGGCCTGTTTGACCAATTTAGCCGGTAAGTTGCCTTTGCTCGTTGCTTTGAATGATCCATCTTGCGCCATGGCCTCATCAAGAATGAGAGCGAGATAACGCATCACCGGGCTGGCCAACAGCTCATATGGTGTGCTGATTGTCACCCACTGTAATTCATCGAAAGGCGCATAAAGCCAATTGGCCATTTGCGTTGGTGTCACACCACAAAAATCGGGATGAGGTTGATTATTGCGATCCTGGACTTTGTGCTGTAAAGCAGCGTTGAGTTCATCAAGGGTCAAATTTGGTTTCATTGCCAGCATGGCGTCGACATCATCAAAGACTTGGGCATGTTGTTTGGAGAGGCTGCTCATACAGCAACGTTTAAATTTTTTACCGCTGCCACAATGGCAAAGATCGTTACGACCAAGCTTCATTGTTGTGTCCCTTCTTATTATTGTAGAAAAAGCGCTGCGTTTTCCTGTTTACGCTGCTCCAATGTCTTAGCAATCGCAGATACTGTCGTTTTACTGGTCCCTTGTTGCTGTGCAAGATAAGTAAATTGGCTGAGTGCTTCAGCAACTTCTTCAATAACTTGCCTTGCATCACTCCAATTCGAAAAGCCTGCACTGCTCGCAAGTTTTTGCATCACCTTAATCGGTGGCGCTTTGCCATAACCTCCGAATGCAGTGGCGTGTTCGTTAAATGGATGTGGGCTGTACGTAACATCGAAAAAAGGTGCAGGATTCCATTGGCCATCATCAGCTTGCAAAAACGCCCAGTTTTTACTGTGGTCGTCTTGGTTAGACGACAGTAGATTAAAAATGGCGCGGCGAAATTGCAGTTGCCCAGCGGCTGGAGATTTACACAGCTGACGGCTGGCTTTGATCAAGTCAATGTAATCTAAACTTGGCGTTCGAAAGTCTGTATCCAGCAGCCCGCAGGCGCTGTGCATATGCAAGCGGCCTGAACTGCGCTTGCTGCTTAAATGGGTCTGTTCAGTGACGTAATCAAAACGCTTGAGCGCCAACCAAGCAGGCGCACCGCTTGTATTTGGTGCTTCAATAAGTTGCCAAATTGGCGGTTGGCACTTTGCTTGCTCGGCCATTTGCAAATAGACCGCCTCACACAAGCCTTCTTCATGACCGAGCGCTAGATTTTTCGAGGTAAACTTAATCAGCCAAGCTTCATCACCGGATTGGGCTACGGTTCGACAATGCTGAGTTTCCCCGGCAGGCATATAAATCTGCGCCTTTGGTCTTGTTCCACCCGAACTCCCCCCAGCGACTAATGCGGCCAACACTTGTTGAGTATGCCCATCTAAATCATCGTTGTTGTCATCCATATAACCTGACATTGAAGAATCGAACAGCGTTTGTGCTTCTAAGCCCAAGGTTGCTAAATCAATATCAGCGTGCGTCGAGGTTGAAAACTCAGACTCCGGAGAAAAAGACAGCGCCCCCATGCCTTTATCACCAACAAAGGCCAGCCTGTCCATCGCTGTTAATTGATTAGGCAGAATCCCTTTTTGCCGAAAAATACGATCTTGTAACAGCATGCCCCAACCATCGGGCAAACAATCCCCAAATACGCCATGCACACCTTGATGCGGTTGTTTAGGTGCTGCTTGAACTTGCGTATGAGCTTGTAAAGTAAAAGGCGATAAATTGCCAAACTGCTGCAAATAGCTGTCTGCATACTGAAAAAAAACGCCTTGCCGGTTCTGAGCCAAGACCCCTACCGATACCTGCTCACCTGAGCTTAACGTGCGGGTTACGGTGAGTTTTTGAATGGGTTTAAAACTCATCTTTTAGGACCTCATCAATGCTAATGGGGGTAGCAAAGCGCTCTTTGTTAGGTTGCGTGAGCTGATAAAGCCTATCCAATGAGTCGAGAGTCTGCCAAAGCAACAGCAATTGGCGAAATGAAATTTGCCCTGTCAGCTCGAATTTCTTAATGGTGGACGCAGGCACGCAGCTGCGTTCTGCCAATGCCGTTCGTGATAGTTTTGCGCGTTGGCGTAACTCACGCAAATAAGCAGCATAGGCTTGGCTAACATCGGTATCATCAAGTAAGGTAAAATTCATCCGCAACGACTCAGTGGATACAGTTATATCCATTGTAGCGGTAAAGAAGCAAAAATAGCCACTATTGTATCCATTAATAGAAAAGGTATTGAAAATTTACTTGATAAAGCCTTTCAAAACGGCTATTTTTTAGCTCTAACAGCAAAGTGAAAACACCACTGTTTTTCGTACTCATAACCAAGAAGCTCCACTAAAATTGAGTAAAAGCCATAGGCAAGTGGTGGGCAAACAGGCATTTTTGAACAGTTTCTTTTCGATAAGCTAGTGACGCATTATTAGTGACGGTATAGCTTTTATTCTGGCAGCCTTACAGACTCCCCCAAGTCGGCTGGTTTAGCTGAACCAAGTTTTTCACACTCTAGGTCTACTGGAAAACAAAAAAGTGATCGTCTTCAATGTTATTGAGCGATCGGTTTCATGTTATTACGCAGCATAAAAGCATTGCTAGGACACTAAGCCATTATAGATACGCTTGGCTCTGATATTACAAGTAACCTGCAAGTGATCCTGTTAGATAAAATGTACGGAGATCTCAGAAACCAGCTATCTCATGGGTATATGCCTGCATCAAACTATTGGGGAACTGCTCCGAAGTATTTATGGTGGCTTGCTCTTCACATTTTAATGCTGCCTCTCGCGAGGCATTGGAAAGAAAACTACAAAGTAGAAGAGGCTGTTGAGTAATCTAATGCAGGCAGTGCAGCACAATGCTCTCCCTACTTTATTCAGGAAATATCCCCTATGTCTTGTCCTTGAAAAGCTCCAGCTCTCTACAAGCGATAAATCCAATCTCGACAACTCATGATACCCAGCGCTTTCAACCTTTCCAGTAATGTCATAGCAAGTGTCATTTAGTAGAGTAACAACGTGATCTCGCCCCACATTAATCAGGGCTTTGGCTTCAGGAAACAGAGCGGCCAGAAACTGGCGAAATTGGTAACACCCACCTTCAAGAAATATGGTTTCAACATACCTATCAGTCGAGCGTAAAGAGCTAATTACCCCCTCAATTTCCATGTGCCTGTTTCCTTTGTCAGTGCTTGGCTTTCAATGGGTACTTATCAGGGTGTTTAATACCGTCCATAGATAAGTCCACATCAAGATCTGGCCAACAAAAACCATCTCGACCTTGCTCTTCAACATTAAAGACGGCGCTTACAGCCGCATCCTTAAACCAAGGAAAGGCTTCAAAACTTAAGAAGTGCTCCTCCCCTTTAGCAAACAGCCAAAGACCATGGGGAGTAACTCCCAAGACCTTAGCCAAAGTGTTTATTCCAAGCTGCTCTGATTTCATCTTCGTGATCCTTAACGCTGTGCTCAAGTTTAAAAAGCTCTTTAACTGAAAGGTGGTAGCTGCTGGCTAAGCCAATTTCAGGTTCTAACCAGAACTTTGCCTCGCCTTCATGCCCTACGACATGAACATGCATTCTTGCTTCTTCATTGGAGAAAAAGAAGAACTTAAACCCTCTTTCTCGGTAAATTGCTGGACTCATCTGTACGCCTTATCTGATTAACTTAAAACTATTATGAGCGATAGCCGCTCACATGCAACGTTATTTTGAGCGAATACTGCACACTATTTGCTATCACGTTCTATTTTCAAACCCAACACTATCAATTCAACGGCGCGGCGGCGGGTCTTCCACCAATCATAAAAGGTACGGCGTGGAACCTGGGCGAGATCTGCGACTTCTGTTGCATCTAGGCCACAATTAGCTTTGCAATACTTTGAAAATTCGCCTTGTTCTTTATTTGTCATATCATCCACTTTCTTCTCAACTTGAAGGATTCTAACCTTTTTTGTTTTGTTGCTTTTCTTTTGATAAACCACTCTGCAATCGGACTAAAAGCCGTATAATCCATTGCGAGGGTCTTGCTAATGGAATCATCACTAAAGCCTGTTGTGATCATGATATCATTTGTGCTCATTCCTGCTTTATATGACTCAATAACGCACGTTCTAACAAGTGATAGACGCCTTACACCTGCATCCCAGAGCCCTGCATTTTTAATTAACTGATCTAACAGCCTGTTCATTGCGTGTGGGCTGATGCTTTCCCCTCTATTTTGCACTGTGAACGGCTTGAGATTTTCATCGACAAATAACGGGGCGTTTGGGTTTAGGCTCAGGTAATGCTTGTGAGGTATCGTATTGTTCCCCAATTCAACCAGCCATTTAATATACTTTTCGAACGCCCTTTTTAGCTCATCGTTAGCCAGCACAATAGGCAATTCTGGTATTTTTACATTGGCCCTCTTGTATTCCATAACCAGAACAGGGTTTCCTCTGCGAACTAACTGTCATAACCGCTTCTTTCTTGTATTAAACCTGATACATAAAGGTTTAATAGGTAAGAAATGTTAGATCACGCTGCTTTTTAACGATAATGCTACCATCCACTAAACTCGCTTTAGTATAGATTTAGACTCTGTCAAAAAAGGTCGATTTTATCATGACGATAAAACCTACCGCTATCAACGTTATTTAGTTGCTTAGCGATGAAGCTAATTTTAGTAGTGGTAACGACACGAAATTAGCGTGATAGCGTGATCATCAACAGCATAAACAAGCCTATTTGTGTCATCAATACGACGCGACCAAAAGCCAGATAAGTTTTCCTTTAGTGGCTCTGGTTTACCTATGCCCTCAAATGGCGAACGTTTAACATCATTGATCAGCTTATTAATTCGCTTTAGTGTTTTCTTGTCTTGAGTTTGCCAGTACAAATAGTCATTCCAAGCATCGTCAGTCCAGGAAAGTAAACGCATGCGACTACTCATCAATTAACTCTCGTGCTGTTGTTTTACCAGCACGATACTGCGCTATGGAACGATTTAAATGCTCGGCATTTTCAGGCGAGCGAAGTAAATGAACTGTCTCCATAAGACTATTGTAATAGTCTAGAGACATAACCACTGCATCTTCCGAGTCACGGCGAGTTATTACGGTTGTGTCAGCATCATTAACGACACCGTCTAAAACGGCTTTGAGACTGTTTCTAGCTTCAGTAAAAGATACGATCTTCATATGAACCTCCACATGTACATTTAATTGCACAAGTATAGCCTTATACGTTTAAGTTGTACAGTTAATTGGACATGTAATATTGATAAGGCAACTAACGTTTTAGTCATTTATGCGCTGCACTGTTTGCATCAGACAAAAAATCATAGTTTATTTGAAGCGGTTGTGGTTCTTTCGTATAGGCTGGTATGTTTACCACTTCTACTTTAATCTTCTGTTTTGGTTGATATTTTCTCCCTGGAGAAGTACAAACAGCGTTTCTATATGTTGCAAAGCGACTTATCGATAACGTTTGCTCTATTGCTTCATGTGGCATTGAAAGTCCTAAGATCGATTAATATTGTCGATACCGTCAGTTTTGTACTAATATGACTCTGAGCGCTTTGGATATTCCTGCTTCGGCAGCCCACCAAAGACATAAGATAAAGATAAAGATAAAGATAAAGATTAAGCCTACGACTTCTGTTGTGGGTTTTTTCGTTTAGAGGGGCTAACCGCCATCTTTTGGCTTTGTCCCCACCTTTTATTTTGTACTGGGGCATTTCTTCTTGGGGTACATACACCCGTTCCCAGATGGAAATGGAAGAACTAGCAGGTTTTTGATGAACTTTATGTTCTTGCTCGGAGGTTATCATTGGACAATTATTCCTGTAACTCACCGTACCAAGTACCTTGATCCGCTGGAGAGTGCCTCGATAGATAGTAATGTTGCGCCGTTTGCTGAGTTTATAAAAGGTATAATGCCTGCTTAGAAGTAGGAAGATAATGAGTTTGATGTTGAGTGCTAAAAATAATGCTTATTAGGAAGAGTGAGCGACTGGGTTCATTCTAAATCAAAACAATACTAATAAAATATGCACATTTTTATGCTAATGCTGGATGGCTAAGGCAAGTCAAAGCTAAATATGGTACGGCCAATCAAAATCGACTTATCCGTTATTGATAAAGAACAATGATGGTAGCACTCGTATTTACCATGACAGCATCATCGCTTTCGAACATCATATTATGAACATGTTAAGGAACTACTGATGACAACGACCCAAGAAGCTTCATATCAACAACTCAAAGCACTTCTTGAGTGTTATTTTACAATTGATGACCAAGATTACCTGATCCCTGTATTACTGAGTTTTTCAGGTGATGCCAATAAGGTCATCTCTTGGTTTACTCAAGAGCCTATACCCGCATTCGGTAATATCACAGCTTTAGGGGTTTGTGTTAGTGGCGATGGTAAATTGTTGATCGATTATATAAAGTCAATTCAAATGGGTGGGTATGCTTAGGTTGGACCACCACCAACCAAAACAAACTGACACTCACTTATTGTTGGAGACTCTATCGACGACATTGACAATTATTGTTAACACCGCAAAAGTGCTGAATGGCACTGAATTAATGAGACATGACGGTTATTGTGAGTTTAATAACAAGGTTCATTCATTACAAGCCGGCTTAGCCACTTTTAGTTAAGTAGCACAATGAGGTCAGCCACAAAGTCACTATACTGGTAATAAATACATTTTATATTGGGTATATCTAACATGAGTAAAAAGCCGATATCGATGAACGCTTTAAACATTAGGATAGCAAACGCTCAAGACTTAAGTACTTGCGAGGGGCTACTATTCGATAATATTTTTGACGTTGTGGATGAGGATAAAGCGATTTGTCTCAAAGAAAGCTCAGATATGTGTATTGGTATCAGAGAAATTCTGACGACATGCCAGATATCGAATTCTGCCAAGCATCAGCTAGCCTTGAAGCGAATTGAGCAAATATGGAATGCAGAACCTAATACCGAACTGGGAAATGAGCTAGATGAGTTGGTTAGAATTGTTTGCTCCTATGAAGAGCAATTTTTGAGCTAGATGTGAGGGGGACAGCATTCTCTGTCAAGTTACGCCTAACTGTGATCCTTTTAATGGGTTTAGGTAAGAATGAGATGACCGCTCAACCTCTTACAGCTCATGAAGATGCATGATTTGTTCAGAAAATGAGTCCAATACAAAATAACGGTTAACTTGTGGATTGATCGACAAGTAACTGTGCCATAGGTTGGGTGTTACATGACATTGAATGGCTTGTGTTGGATCTTCCTCTATCAGCCTAATGGCAGATCTCGCAAGGGTTTTTCAATGACTTCAATCATAGATTTGGTCAGCGGCAAATGCACTTTTTCTTTCGTCCATACTTCTTAGAAACCTTCCACTGTTTGCTTGGCAGGATCCAGCACCAGCTTTTCTGGCAACATGGCTTTGGCCGCTAAATGCGATAATTCATCCAAAGTAAACTTACTGAATTTTTTACTCCGACTAACCTTTAACGCAGACAGACATTCGATCGGCTTAGTTTACTCAACATTGGGTTGCAAATAACCATTATAAGTTTGTTGCGTAAGTTTACTAAAGGGTGATTTTTAGTGCCTATCGTATTAAAATACTTATCAAAGTAAACTCGCTGATTTACACGAAACCAATATTCAGACGTTAAGTCACCTCAGATCGATTTAAGCCATAACAGAAATCGCATTGAAATCGACATCAAAGATATTACATTGTGGCTTACTTTCTTTGAGTGGATAGGCGATTAAACCGCCAACCACATCCAACAAAAACAACTAAACGATTGATTTAAAACCACTTTTTACGAATAGGTTGGACCTGTTTTACCGAGATACCAACCAAAAACTAATTAACCGATTTAAATCAACTTTTTACCACCACTCATACACCGGTGAGACTAAAAACCGCCAAAACGCCCTCCAATGAAACGCCATTATCTGAGGCTGTAGGATGAGGCATCTCACGTGGATGGCTTAAGCGTAAGTCAGATGGGAGCTGTTTTGTGCTCTGATAAGCACTCTGGTGGGGTTTATTAGGCAGGCAAATGAAGCACCTATTATGTATGAGTGTTATTTAAGCGAGACCAACAAGAAGCCAATTGCTAGTTAAGTAGTCGTCTAGATCTATCCTTTAAGCAATCAAGAATCGTATCTCTTATATGCACTGGAAAATCTTGAGGTAACTGTGAGTTAACTTTAGTGATGACTGAGTCAACTGAATTGGCTATCTCATTCATAATGTCCGCCATAGTTGCAGGATCAAAACCTACGGCTTTTGCGGTTTGAATAAAGTGCCTTGGTAAGAGCTTTGCTATTTGGTACTTCTTACCTCTTGTCGCTTTGAGCCCCATAGCCAGCTTTGCATCGCAAATATTTACCCCTTTACCGCCGAGCACAGGATACAAAGATAAAATATCGTAAAAAGGGGTTAGTCGATATCCGCCACCCGCCTCAATAAAAAGTGAGAAATTTTTAGCGTGACCATCGGTTGCCGCTAATAGCCAAAACAGTACCTGAGACTTCATGAAGTTAACTCGATCTTGCTCTGAATTGGTGGAGCCTAATAAAGATGACATAATCTGCTCAATATCGGGGCCGCCGTGGCTTTCATATTTTCTCGCTAGCGGAATGTTTAATGCTTGGCAAAAGTCCTCTTGGGGCAAACGCATAATCCATTTACCATCAGATGAGAGCCTACGGTCAAAGCGTTCCACAGCAAGCGCCTTAACATCACCCACCTTAATGATAGAGCATTGTGGTACATCTAAACCAAACTCCCTCACAATCATCATACATAAGTATTCGTTTTCAACGCTGTCAGACATATCAAGAGTATGTTGTGAATGACTCGGTATCGAACCTATGGGCAGCTTAATGATGTGCGTTGTCGGGGTCGCCTTAATAGGAAGCCGCCACTGTCCATCTAGATTAAGTAAGGCCGTTTTTTCTTGGGCACCTGCTATCGATATTCGAAAGTCATCTTCATCGGTTAACATGCCTAATGGAATATCCGACTGATAACCCTTTAACACTCTTTCCAATTCTTTATCTGATAAGGGTTTAGACTCAATCTTTTTGATATCAAACGGCTGTTGATCATGTGGTACAAGTTGCAATGCACCGACACTGTCTTGGCCGACTTTAGCCAATAAATCGAACGCTTGGGTCGATTTAGCATTGTGGCGAGCAACAATTCTGTTTCTCACCGCTATATTATCTGGGAGTAGATTATCGAAGAAATTGTAAACCTCATCACCTTTATAAGCTTGCTTACGCAGTGGCATAGACAAAGAGATGGGACGACTACTGGAGGTATCTAACCATTGCTGTTCATACTTAAACAGATGGGAGCCTGTGGTCGATTTAGTTAACTCTCCGACTAGGTAACCATTCATATAAACATCAAGGATAGCCATTACCACTCCTCCTTCCATTCTTGCTCAGTCGGTATAGCGTTATCATCTACAAGCTCACACCCTAACTCTGGATTTCTAACTTTAATATCTAGCTCAAGGTTTAATGCCGATAATATCTTAAACAGTGTTTCTATTTTAGTAGAGTCAGGGTTCTGCTCAAAACTAGAAACCGTATCCTGACAAATGCCGACCTTACTAGCCGCTTTACTTTGCGATAGCTTCATATTCAGCCGTGCATCTTTAAGATACGCGCTAAGCTGCTTTGAGTTCGTCACCTTCATAATCACTTTACCTATATAAACAGTTCCAATAACACTTTACACGCTATAGCAGGTAAATCGAGTTTTACACGCTATAACCGTTAAAGTAATATTTACACGCTATAGACGTTAAATATGTGATGACATGCTAACGCGTATTGCCATAAAAGAGACTGACCAAAAAATATGAATGAAAAAAATGAAATACCAAGGGGGAGTTTGCCCATAAGAATATCAGCTTACAGACCAATCAAAGTGGTACTAAAGTGGTGACTAAATGTATTTTACACACACAAAGGCACAAGTAACACATTGAATTAAAGCTAAAATCAAAAGCTGCACCACATTCAGAGTCAGAGTATAGAGTGGAAATTACTAACCTTTACAAAGAGTTACAAACATTCATTTACCGTCATGTAACTATCAAACAGGGTCATGACGGTAACTCCAAACCTTCTAGAACCTTTATTAAACGTCAGTTCCCTTCAATTTTAAAAATCGAAATACAAGTCATTTGGCGAGTCCCAACAAATAGTGACATCCAAAATAGTGACTAAACAAATTAAAGGAGAAAAATTGGAGGTAATAACACATAGCGGTAGTTGTTACATTATTGAGCATAATCCAAATCTTTTTGAATTAACACTCGCTGAATTTGCAGTGATGAGAACAGGAGCGTACTCGCCCCAGCGTATAATTGAGATGAGAGACATATTAAAGTAACTCAACAAAAATCAACATTGAAATAGATTGCCGCTGTGATGATTGTTTGTTAACTAGTCAAATAATCACCACTATCGGTTATTTATTGATGATACATTTCACGAGAGTAATATAATCACCTTTATCGGTGAATATATTTAAAAGTTACTGGAATCGTTCTATAATCACTGAAATCGGTGATTAATTTTTAGTAAGGTTCGATTGATGGCTAAGAAAGTAACAGCTTCGAAAATGCCTAGCTCTGCATTCATAGATAATGCAGAAGTTCTGGGCCAACTCATCAAAGCAAAAAGAACGGAACTCGGCCTAAAATTAGCAGACTGTGCCGCGCTATGCGGAATTGGTATTAATACTTTATCACGTATTGAAAACGGAAATTCAAACTGCACTTTATCAGCGGTATTTTCTATTTTAAACGGATTAGGTATTAAGCTAACCTCTAAAGAATTAACCCCTTTAGAAAAGATATCATCACCTCACGATGACTGGGTTTAGATATGACAAAAGCTTACGCATACAGGCTAGACATCAAATACGCTGATCAAGTGATTGGAAATTTATCTTTAGATAACACTACCAACTTATTAAAACTTAGTTATTCACCGCAGTGGCAAAACGAAGGTTTTGCTATCTCACCCCATTTATCACTGGATAATCAACACTCACCAGAAGTCGCTTACAACTTTCTAGATAATGCCTTGCCTGAAGGTGAAGCAAGAAAGCTATTGGCTGAAAATCTGGGTATTTCAGAGAAAAATGTTTATTCACAAGTCCGTGCCATTGGAAATGACTTAGCAGGCGCTGTGACATTTTTACCGTCATTAGAAGAAGAACACAACCAGCCGTCTTTTAGAATACTTGAAGAAGAAGAGTTAATTACAAGACTCGACAATAAAGAAGAATTTGGCCTACTCATATGGGACGATAAGCCACGTCTCAGCGTGGCCGGAGTTCAAGATAAATTAAATGTTTTTATTGATGAGAAAGGCACTATTGGCTTTGGTGATGGCTCACTCTGTTCTACCCATATTTTAAAATTTGAAAAGAGAAACTGTCCTAATCTCGTCTTGAACGAATTCTTTTGTATGAAGCTCTCTAGTGCAGTTGGATTGCCAACTGCTGATGTTGAGTATAGACATTTTGGACCGCACCCATCGCTCATCGTAAAACGATTTGACCGCAAATATGTTGCCAACTCCAACAAAGTAATGAGACGTCATGTTATCGATGGCTGCCAAGCATTGAATTTACCAAGAGACTACAAATATGAGCGAAACTTGGGTGACGGAAGAGATGTTCAACATATTCGAGATGGAGCTAGCTTAGTAAAGCTATTTGAATTCACTGAACATATGTCTTCGCCAATTGAAAGTAAGCAATGGCTTATAAACTGGCAACTGTTTAATTTAATGATCAGCAACTACGACAGTCACGGCAAGAACGTTTCACTATTCTTTGATAGAAATAACGCACGATTCACTCCAGCTTATGATCTCGTCAATATCGCTTTGTTCCCTCAATTTAAACACATGTTGGCGATGGCTATGGGAGATGAGTTTGACCCCAATGATATTCACGCGTATCAACTGGCTGATTTCGCAGAAACATGTGGTATCGATAAGAAACTGTTATCTAGGTTATTGACTGAATTGGCAAATAAAGTGATAAAACAACTATCTACTGAATCGTTGATTGAAAGTCTGAAAACTCAATCTCATTTTTCTGCTAATGATATAAAGTATTTTCAGCAACTGAGTGACAACATACTTACAAGAACCGAGTATTTAAAAGCTCAAGCAGTTGAAATACCTTATATTGAAGTATAGAGACGTCCAATTAGTGGAATAGCTTTTTTTAGGGGGGATTACCAACGAACGTAGCCAACACTGCTGCGGATCCAATTAGGAAGGATATAACATGCAATTTATGATGCGACTCGCACCTATTACCTTTCCAATAGCCATTCTGGCAGGCCTTGGTTGGTGTATTGGCATTGCCTTACTCGAACAGCCACATGGCTTAGGCTATGCAATTACCCGATATTGCATGATGATATTTGTGGTACTCGCCCCTGGGCTTACGCTAAAGCTCACGTTCTTCGTGATTGTCAGCCTAGGACGCAAACAGGGGCTAATCGCGCTTGCACGCCCAACGTGTAGCCTGAGTTATGAAGAATCACTTTATTAGTTCAGAGTATTGGCCTTTTTCGATGGTAAACACAGCCGTATGCAAAAAAGCCAATCAGGAGAAACTAGCCTACCCACCATTTGCTCACTTACTGTGGGCAGTTAGGACAATGGGGAAAAGCTTTATATCGCAAGCTTTAGAGGATAAATAGATGAAGCTCTCGAGCCGAATAATTTGCAGAGCCACAGCTTCCATGCCAATGACTGCCGTTGTCGGTACACGCTTAACAATGGCCTTCATCCAGTTAGTACGATTATATTTTCCTTGCCAGATAATATCTTCACTTTCATTAACAGCATGAATGTGGAAAACGTTCTTGGCTAAATCGACACCGACTCTTATCGTGTTTTTCATAAAAACCTCACTGGTTATAAAAAAGACTCCTGCTGCTAGTTTACTCTATTGTCAGCATATGGGACGAATGGGTGAGGTTGTGTCCATTCCATTGCTTACCGATCAACCATATCATCCATATCATCCATATCATCCATATCATCCATATCATCCATATCATCCACAGTATTTAAAAGGTCAAGAAGATAACATTATTCAACAACAGCCTAAGTAAGAAACTAATTAATAGTCTGCAATCACCATAGGCCTGTCAAAGACTCCCAAGCAAACTGGTGCACAAGATCGACAAACAAAAACAAAGGTCGAAACCTTGATTTTATGTAGTGCAGTGAATTGTTGTTTGTCGTCAAATCGACTTTTTCCGCTGCTCTAGCGGATCTTGCGAATAATCATGCCTCGACTAGAAATACCGTAATCAATTATTCGTATTGAAAATTTTGTGCTTTTGCACGGTGCAATCCACGATTGCGAACGTTAAAAAATACTATGATGGAACAGCTTTTTCCACAATGTGATCAGGTAATCTTCGTTGTATTAGACTTTTAAAATCAACAAGGTGTAATGCCATTTCATTCAGAGATGCCAATAATTGGTTCGGGGGATGCTATCAATTTACTCTCTACGACAAGCTCAATGACAATCTATAAGTGCATCCACGGCGTTTTTCAAGACAGTTGTCGCCTAAATTGTTAAGCAGCTTCTTTGTGTTGCTCTGGATTTAACTCCACAGCG